>USEQ01000042.1 GCA_900553655.1 uncultured Slackia sp.
AGCGCACGCGCGTCAATCGTGCGCTGTGCATTCCTCTCATAGTGGCCATGGTGGGTCTTATTGCTTCGGCAACTCATTTGGGAAGTCCCGCGAACGCGCTCTACGTGCTTCTTGGCGTGGGGCGCTCTCCCTTGTCGAATGAAGTGTTTTGCGCGGGTCTGTTTTTGGCCTCCTGCGGGCTGTACTGGCTGTTCTGCTTCACGGAGAAGCAGTACGTGCGCGCGCAGAAGGTGTGGTGTGCTGCGATAGCGCTCGCCGGCCTTGTGTGTATCGGAGCTATAGCCATGGCGTATGACGCTTCGACCATCGTTACGTGGAACACTTGGTACGTTCCGTTCAACGTGTGGTTCTCCGCTTTTGCGGGAGGTCCTTTGCTTGCCATGCTGGGACTGCGCGCCGCTCGTGCCGTGTGCCTGCATGCGAAGGCGAGCGGCGTCCTCGTCGCCGGGTCTCTTATTGCCTTGGTTGCGAACGTGGCGTGTCTTGTCATGCAGAACGCCAGCCTCGGGAGCATATGGAACGGCTACGGCACGGCACTCGACCTGGTACCTATGTATCCTGTCATGATTGCCTGGTATGCGGGTACGGGCCTTACGGCTATCGGTTGCGCGGCGTGGCCTTTGCGCGGCCGCGATCTTCCGAGCGTAGTGCGCCTGACGTTGTGCTGCGCGCTGTTTTTCGCCGGGCTCTTCGTGGTTCGCTTCGGCTTCTACATGATGCACATGACATACGGTTTGGGCGTGTAGCTCTATCGAAGGTCGTCGAAGTAATCGCGGAATTCTACGCCGTGGCTGCTTTGGGGGCACATGAAACGGTGTGCTGCCAAGAAATATTCGTCGGTCATGCTTGCCAGATAATCGACGGCGATCTGATGGGCGGATTCGGCGCGATAGGGCCGTTCGTCTTCGTAAAGACTTCTTTGACGCTCGATACGTTCGATGAAATGCTTGAACACCGGGGCGCTTTCGTCTTGTGCAATCAGGTCGGCCAGAATGGCCTCGTAGAGCTCTTCGAACATGGGCGTAATTTCGTTTTCGTACATTTCTGCCTGCTTGTCGGAGAGGTAGATGCGCTCGTAGTTTTCGGCCTTGGCGGTTTTCAGGCTGCGAAACGCCTCTTCGCTCATGGCTATGCGATCGCGCATATAGCTGTGCTCCACGATATCCACCGTGAGGTTGTTGATGATTTCGGCATTTTGCACGCCCAGTACGCCGCCCGAAAATGATTCGTCTGTGGCTATGGAGCCGACGCCCATGGCGTCTTGGCGGTCTTTGCCAACGTAGGCGATCATGTCGGAAATGCGCACCACGCATCCTTCCAGCGTGGAGGGTCGCAGGCTGGCTATGGTCTGTTCGTCTATATAGCACGATTCCACCAGGTCATCGAATGTATCGAAGTCGTGCGTTTTCCCTAGAAGAAACTCGCGCTGGCTGCTTTCTCCATTGTGGCAGAGGATGCCGTCGAGGGTTTGCAGCGTGACGTTGCGGGCGTATAGGGAGTCAAGCACGCGCACGGAGTGCACGTTATGGTTGAAGAAGCGCCCCGTATCGGCGTGGTAGAGGCCGTTGAGAATGCGTTCTCCCACGTGGCCGAAGGGGGTGTGGCCCAGGTCGTGCCCGAGCGCTATGGCCTCGGTGAGGTCTTCGTTTAAGCCGAGCATGCGCGAAATGGTGCGCGCCGTGCGGGCAACCAGCTGCACATGCAGCCCGCGGCGGCTTATGTCGTCGTTGCGCACGAAGCTGAATACCTGGGTTTTTCCCGCGTAGCGGTTGTAGGGCGCCACGTGCAGAATTTTGTCAATATCGCGCACGAAGGCGGGACGGTGCAGCCGGGGCGACGTATCGCGGCGGGGATTGCGGCGAAGGGCCTGCGCCTCGTTTGTGCGATAGGGGTTGCCGCGGCCTTCGGCGCGGCCCTCTTCGTAGCGCTCGATGAATTCTTTGCTGAAATTACGGTATGCCATGGCTGCTTCTTTCGGCCTGTTGTGCGAGGTGGGATGGTTGCGAGCCGCGTAAAGCGGCTGTACGTGGGCGGGCGTGCCCACGCGGGGTGGCGTGTTATCGACGCAAGTATAAGGCTCAGTCGTCTGCGGGTTGCCAATCCTTTTGCTGTGTTTGCCGTAATTGCTCGGCGAATAGAGCTTTCGTCGTGCCACGAAAGCTCTATTCATGGCACGATGATTGCCACGAAAACTATTCGCGTTGCGCGATGGACGCGATGAGATTTGGCGGTGAGTTTTTCGTCGTGCAAAGCGGGGAGGCCGGAAAAGCGGCTAAGAAGACAGAATCGGGCCCGCAGAGGGAGGGGTGCGGGCCCGAGGGATATGGATAGTGGCCTGTTAGATTGGCAGAGAAGCTAGATGGCGCGACCTGCCAGATTGCCAGAGAAAATGGCATCGGCAATATTGAAGGGCTCTGCGCAGTCGCCGACAGCGTAGGTCTCTTCAACGGAGATTCCATCAAGCAGCGACGAATTGGGCAGCATGTCCATGGCTTCGATTACGGTATCGCACGTGATGGACTCGGTTGCTCCAGCCTCGCTCGTTATGGTGATGGCTCCATCTCCTACTTCGTTGATGGTTGCGTTTGGCCATAGCCTCATGCCGCGCGCATAAAGCATGGGCATGACAAACGTTTTAACCCAGTTGGATTGTCCCTTGTCTACCTTTTCGACGGGGTCGGACGTTACCATCGAAATATGCTTGCCTTGGGCCTGCAGGTTCAAGGCAGTGTCGATTGCCTGAGCGTTGCTTCCGACGATTACTACGTTTTCCCCCATGGTTGCCGTTGGGAAATCTTCGATGGAGACGATGTTGGTTTTTTCCGTCCCTTCCATTCCCAAGGTGTCGCGCAGGCCTCCACATGCGAGGACGATCGCATCGGGTTTCTCGCTTTCAATAAATGCGGCGTCGACTTCGTGCTCGGTTACGAATTTTACGCCGGTAACTTCAAGCTGCTTTTCCATATAAGACCGCAGAGCATCGAGGTTCTCGTGGGGCCCTTTGACCGTCGAGGCGAATTCCAGCATGCCTCCCGCGGAGCTTTTCTTTTCGTAAAGGGTTACGTTGTGGCCACGCAGGGCTGCAATGCGTGCGGCTTCCATGCCCGCCGGGCCGGCGCCTACGACCATGACATTTTTTGTTGTTTTTGCAGCGGGCAGGTCGAATCCTTCGGGCATGCTTTCGCGGAATGCATGCTGGGTGCATGCATTGACGCGGCAGTGCTCGTAGGTCTTGCCCTCTTTGTCAACATCGAAGTGGCAGTGCATGCACCTGGTGCAGGGGGCAATTTCGTCGAGGCGCCCTTCTTTAAGCTTCGTGACGTATTCGGGGTCAACGGTAAGGGGGCGGTTCATGATAAGGAAATCAGCTTTGCCGTCCTTGAGGGCGTTTTCGAAGAAGTCGGGCGCATGTGCCGGATCCATATAGGTGACGGTCCCAACAGGCACGCTTACGGCTTCTTTGATTTCGGCAGCCACATCGAGCATCATTCCGCAGCCAGAGTGATTGCCTATAACTTTTCCTTCCCAGTGGCGGGAGAAATCAAACTGCGTTCCATAGCTTGTTGTGCCGTCGATGCCGTATCCCGTGAAGTAAAGGTCGCTTGCGAATTCGCATACGTGCTGGCTGGTGGGCCCTAGACGAACGTGGAAGCTGTCGGCGCCTGCTTCTTCCATGAGTTTGCACATGGCTTTGTTCTCTGCCACGGTGGTGTAAAGCGAGCTGTCGCCGATTGTTCCGTCGTTTTCTTCGATTCCATTGATGAGCACCTGAACGGGGAAATCGCTTCCGCATTCGGCCTTGATTGCTTCGATGGTTTCGCAGATAAAGCGGGTTCTGTTTTCGAAGTTCTGGGGGCCGTATTCATCGTCGCGCGTGTTGCGCATGCGGGAAAGGAACGATTGTCCGATGTTGTTGCCGGCGGCGTTAATTTCGCATGCGTCAAAGCCGAGTTCTTTGATTCGCTTGACAAATGCGACCGTATCTTGTTCGAGCAGCTTGATTTCTTCCTGCGTCATATCGGCCGCAACTGCAGAGGCAAACGACCCGGAGGCAATTTGCTTCGTGCCGCTGAAGTTGATGCCCATGCAGGAAATTTGGTATCCGGCGTACCCACCCTCTTCATGGATCGCCTGCACTATCTCGGCTAGGGGCGATTTGTCGATGGGGGTTGAGCGGGCGGACGGGAAATGCTCGTATTTGTCCACGAAGTCTTCGACCCATACCATCTCGACGCCGCCTTTGGCGAAGTTGCGATAATACGTGGCGGCTTCCTCGGGGTTTGATGCCGTGTCCGATCCAGCTGCAGACTTGACCATGCGATGCGATAGCTGAAGGGGTCCGAAGGACCACGATGAGAACAGCGTCGCAAGGTCTCCCGTGTTTGAGGTGTAGTCGTAGTCTTGGGGATTGATTCCGTTGTTGACGACCGTTTCCTGGTCGCTAGCATCTCCCGATGAAGGCTTGGCGGCCTGCGTCGGGGCGCATCCCGTCAAGCCTGCGAGCGCGGAAGCCGAAAGCGCCGTTGCTGCCATTCCTCCTAAGAAGTTTCGGCGGGATAGGGCCGGAACCCTTCTTGTATCTGTTGTATCCATGTTCTCTCCCTCTTGTGGATGCTGGTACGTCGATGCCTTAATCCTAGGGAGAAAGCTGCGGGCGCATATCGCATCAACAATGTATTTGGGGCGAATCACATCATTGATGTGGTGGCCTTGTATCCCATAATCGATACCTTGTATGGCATGGGCGTATGTGATGGAGGCTGATATTGTGGTGAAGGGTAGGGGAAGCGCGTCGTCCGTTTCCGCCGTTATGCTTCTTGCATTCGGGATCCTTTCCTTTCGTGTTGCCGCATGGGTAATTTATCGAAGCGAGCTTGCCTACATCACCAATGACGGATACGTAATCGCTCGGATTTTCCAGATGCTCGTCGTTGTCTTACTGATGGTCTCTATGAGGAGCCGGATTCCGTCAAAGAGGGTTTTCATCGGAGGCATGGTGCTGGCCACTGTGGCCACGGTCGTTGCGAGTGCCGTGGTAATCTTCGGGTCGAACGGAGTGCTGCCCCCTTCTTGGGGAATGGCAGCTTGCGGGCTCCACGGGGCTGCGAGTGCGTTTTTCTTTCTTGGATGGGGAGTGTGTGCGTGCATCGAGCCGCCTTCTAGGTCCGCTTTGTCAATATCCCTCGCATTTGTTCTGTACGGCTTAGTTACCTTGTTTTTGAGCTTCGTTCCTTTAGGGTTTGTAGAGGGAGTGGCGTTGTTGTCCCCCTTGCTCTGCTGCGCGCTTATCGTGATAGCTCTGAAAGGGAGGCTGGAAAAGATACCGTGCGGGCGCGCATCATTGCGTCGAGATTTGGACACGCCGTCGCGGATGCTTCTTGGGGTAATGCTGGCTTGTTGCGTGATATGCGCCGTAGTGGATGTCATGGTGCCAGAGTCGTCCGACCCTTCGCTGTACTCGTTCAACGCATTCTGGCCCGTGTTGTACGCGGTTATTTTCGGCGTGTTTTTCGTCTGGTTCGTTCTGATGAAGAAAAAAGACCCAGATGCGTTATGGCCGATGTTCACATTCGTTCTTTCGGTTGGGCTGTTCGGTTTCTCGTCCTTCTTCTTCATTGACACATTTGTTGCGGGTCAGTTTATGAGGGCGAGCGCCGATTGCATAATCGTGTTCTCGTGGGTTGTCGTGGCGTGCATGGTATACCGTAAAAAACTACAACCGATTTTTTATTTCGGTCTTTCAATCATTGTCTATTCAAATACGGCTCCGTTTCCGAAAGCCGCCTTTGACGCTTTGTTCCCGCAGGTTGATTTTGGTGCCGGCAGCCTGGTTGCTATTGCGCTCGCATTTGTTATGGCGGTTGCCCTTGTCGGGTGTACCGTTTTTCTTTCCGCAGCGAAAAAGCCCTCCGCATTGCCGAAATCGCCTCAATCTTCGAAAGCGGAATGCTCGAGCCTTGAATGGATGAAGGAATCGTACGGATTGACGTTGAGGGAAATAGAAGTTGTTGACTTGCTGACGCGCGGATACACAATGCCGCAGACGGGCGAGCGGTTGTTCATATCCCATGACACGGTTCGGTCCCATGTAAAAAGCATATACAAAAAACTCGGCGTTCACAGTAAGGGAGAGCTCATAGACATAGTGGCCCAAAGAGGCGCCAGATAGCCGAAAGTCGCTTGGGTGGCAAAGACGTGCCGGGGACGCGAACCCCATTGGGCTGCGGGGGAAATGGGGCGCTTGATGACGCGGTGCAGGCTTTCGGAGCCGCCGTTGGGGCTGGTGGTTATAGCCGCGTGTGGCGTGTGATTCTGATGTCCGGTCGTCCTTGCGACCATAAACCTTTTTGATGATGAAAACACCTTGAAGAGAGCTCGCCAAGCGATTCTGGTAGAATCTCGAACGCTGGCGAGTTTTACGCAAGAGCCCGTCCGCTCGTTTTCGTTTTCAAACCATATGTTTTCATATAGATAGGAACAACGATGTTCGACCAGGAAAAGATCCAGCAAGCAACGCGTCTTCTGCTTGAAGGAATCGGCGAGGACCCGCAGCGTGAAGGCCTTCTTGAGACCCCCGCTCGTGTGGCTCGCATGTATGAGGAAATCTGCGGCGGTATGAACCAGGATCCCGCCGAGTATTTGTCTACCACGTTCGAAGTGTCCGACGGCGGCATGGTGGTCGAGCGCGATATCCCGTTTCATTCCCTGTGTGAGCATCATTTGCTTCCGTTCGTAGGCAAAGCGCACATTGCTTACATGCCCAACGGTCGCGTGACGGGGCTTTCCAAGCTTGCTCGCACGGTTGAGGTGTATGCGCGCCGCCTGCAGCTGCAGGAGCGTTTGACCGCGCAGGTCGCCGATGCACTTATGAGCGAGCTCGATGCCAAAGGCGCCCTTGTCATGATTGAGGCGGAGCACATGTGCATGTCCATGCGTGGCGTGCAGAAGCCGGGCACCCAGACGGTGACGCTGGTCAAACGCGGCGTGTTTGAGACCGACCCTCAGCTTGTGGACGACTTCTTCCGCATGGTGCGGAGGTAGCGCGATGAATGCGGCGACGAAGTCCTCGGATGGCGATTGCGCGGCGGATAAGGGTACGGACGCGCTGACGATGCGGCATTTGAATGGCCGCCACGTGGCGGATGGGGGAGCGAGCGCATTGGCGCACCGCCCGAGCGGCGGATTTGCGGCGGATGAACGAATGAAGGCAGTTGAGGCGGTTCGCTCCCATCCTCTCTATCAAGAACACCTTGCTCGTTTGGCTGAGCTGGAGCGGGACAGAGTGTTTTGCCGCCATGGCATAGGCCACCTGCTCGATACGGCGCGCATCGCCTGGATTTTCAATCTAGAGTACAACCTGGGCTTTCGCAAAGAAGCGGTCTACGCCGCCGCATTGATGCACGACATAGGCAAAGACGAACAGTACGAACGCGGCATTCCTCATGAAGAGGCGAGCGCGCGCATCGCGCGTGAAATTCTGGACGATATGGGCGCGTCGTTTGACGAATCGGAGTGCGACGCGATTGTGGCGGCAATACGCGAACACCGTCGCCTTCCCGAAAGGGCGTCACTCTTGGGCACGATGCTCTACGACGCCGATAAAGCTTCGCGCACGTGCTTCGCATGCCCTGCGCGCGAGGACTGCTCGTGGTCTTCCGAGAAAATGAACTTGTCGGTGCGCGTGTAAGGAGCGGTATTATGGATTGCATTTGCATCAAAGATCTGCAGGTTCACGCGAACCACGGCGTCTTGCCCGAGGAAAACGCACTCGGTCAGCGCTTCGTGATTTCGGCGACGCTGTTCGTTGACCTTCGTCGCGCCGGGGAAAGCGACGCCATTGCTGATTCGGTGAACTATGCGGACGTGTGCCATCTGATCGATCGCTATACGCGTGAAAACACGTTCGATTTGCTGGAGCGCTTGGCGCAGGGTCTTTGCGACGAAATACTAGCTGTGCATTCTTTGGTGGAGCGTGTGCAAATCGAAGTGAAAAAGCCGTGGGCCCCGATCGGTCTTCCGTTGGACTACGTCTCGGTGAGCATGGAGCGCTCTCGATAGCGCGGGCACTGGCTTCCTCGCGAGCTGCCCTTCGCGACGTCTTGCTCCCTTGCGCGAGACGCTAGCCTTCTCGCGACACCCTCATCTCCTCTTTTGCGACTTCGTCGGCGGGAATTCGTCGTTTCTTCAGGGGCAAAGCCTCACTTACCACAATGCCCGCTCCGATGAGCGTGAACCCGATGACCATGAATGCGGTCACAACTTCGTGCAGGAACACAATGGAGAACAGAACACCGAAGACGCTTTCGGTGGCAAGCAACAGCGCCGCAGGGGCGGGAGGCACGTGCGCAAGGCCGATGTTTTGCAGCGTGAGCGAAAGGCAGGACGCGAACAGTGCCAGATACAGAATGCTGCCCAGCAGCTCCAGGTTGGCAAGCGCCCCGCAATCGAGTGGGCCGTCGATTGCGAACGCGATGGCTGACCCGAGGATTCCCGCCACTATGAACTGCACGACGGT
>USEQ01000043.1 GCA_900553655.1 uncultured Slackia sp.
TGATTTCTATGCCCGTAATGCAGATCTGATCGCATGCGCCGTTTCGGCTCGATTCGAGTCTTCCCAGGAGCATGCGTCTCGGGTGTGGGCGGTCGATCCATCGTTCGCCTTGGGCCTTGGCCGTCGTTTCTACGACATGTACTGCGGAGTGCTTGGTGCCGCAGAGAATCTTTCGTAGCCTGAGTTCGAAAGGGCTCTTTCTTTATTGCGAAACGGTGACGTTCGCGCGCCGTGTACGAAACGAAAGGCGGGTTCGTGCCGGGCGACGGGTGTTTGCGGAGTATAATCACGTCCGTTGCGCGGATGCATTCGCGCTTCGTTAAGCAGGCAGGCGGCGTTTTCACGTCCGCGAATCGGCGGGACTTGTGCGTCGCCGTCCGACAAGAAAGCTGGTCCGTCGTGAAACCAAGCATTCAGAAACTCCTCGTCGGCTTCGTTATCGTTATCGTGCTGGCATTCATTCTTTTACGTGGCGACCAGCTTGTCGAACTGGTGGAGACCATGAAGAAAGGGGCGGTCATTCCATTGGTTTTGGCCGTGCTGACGCAGCTTGGAAAGTACTATGCGCAAAGCTGGGCGTATCATTTCACGTTTGCGTCGGTCAATGAGAAGATGGGCCCGAAGGAAACGCTCCCGCTTGTGTTCGGCACGTTTTTCATGAACACCATCGCACCGTCGTTGAATATGGCGGGTGCGACGCTTGTGGTCGACGATGCCCGACGCCGCGGCATTCCCGGGGGCAAGGCAACGTCTGCCGCGCTGCTGATGCAGATGACCATCGAGTCGGGCTTCATGACCATCATGATTGTCGGCTTCATTATTTTGCAGGTCACGGGTAATTTAAGCCCCGCATGGTTTTTGACCGGCCTCGTGGTGGTGGTCATGGTCGGCTTTATGGGCGGCATCATGTTCATCGGCCGCAAAAGCCCCAAGATGCTCGTTGGCCTGCTGCATCCGATAGAGCGCTTGGTAAATCGCATTCTGAAGAAGTTCAACAAGAATCCGCTCGATCCCTGGGCGGAGAAAGCGGTTGCATCATTCGGCGATGCGGCGGGCACTATTGCGGGCAATCCGAAAACGGCGGCGAAGGCCTTCGGCTGCTCCATTGCTGCAAGTACATGCGAGCTTGCAGCGTTTTGCCTGGTGGGCGTTGCGTTCAACATTACGAATCCTGAAGCGCTGATATGCGGCTACGTTATTGCCACGCTGCTTGCCATGATTTCTCCGGTGCCTCAAGGCGTCGGATTTGTGGAAGCGGGCGTTATGGTGTTGTTCAGCGCGTACGACATCAATTCGGCTGCTGGCATGGCGAGCGTGCTGGTGTACAGGGGCCTGGTATTCTGGATGCCGTTCTTGATCGGCGCCGTACTCATTCAGCGCACGAAGACGTTCAAACGCGATGACGGCAAGAAAGGCAAGCCTGACAAGCCGGTGGCTCTCCCGACGGCTTCGAACGACGATGCGCTTGTTGACGCGGTTGTTATCGAAAAATCTCGTGATGCTGTTGCTGCTGAAGGTAACGAAGAAAACATTGTCGTGAAGGGTTCTGTCGATGACGGGGGAATTTCGGCTTTCGAAAGAATCCCTGTCGGCGACATCGAGCTCGATGGCGTTGCCGAGAGGAACGTCTCGGGCGTTCCTAAAGTGATTTCATAAAGAAATGCGTTTTGCGGTAGCAAGCAGAAGGCCTTCCCGGTTCGTAGGAAGGCCTTCTTTGCGCAGGCTGCTTATGAGGGGGTGATATTTTATCAGCGGTTTACTTTCGAATTACTTGAACGTACAGGATTCGGGATTGGAAGGGATTGACTAGAGGGGATTGTTACCGTAAATCTGGTACCATTCGTCTGCGACGGGGTTTACCCATTCCGTACCGTCCATGAATGTGCATCTTGCAACGCATGCTTTCAGCTGTGCGATTTTGTAAGTGCACGTTTCGGCGATGTTCCATCCGCCTTGCGTCGTATTCACCCACGCTTCTCCGGGCTGAACGTTTGCATCGGGGATTATTACCAGATAAAGGTTTTCTTCTGAATAGGAATATGGCGGGTGGATGCGTACGGGCATTCCGTTCCCATCCCATGCGGCAACGCATATCACGATGTCGCGGATTGCTTTTCCAGAGTTGTTCTGCACGCTATCGATATAAACATAGTCGGGATACAGAGATTTGTAGTTTGCATCGCGGATTCGTTTTTCAGGGGCTGAGCAGTAGACTTCCTGTTCGAGGAGCTTCTCTTCTATGTTGTCTGACCAGACAAGATTGGCGGTCGACGCTTCAACGCGTGCGTCGCTTTCCGCTCCTCGAGTCTCTTCGATTTCTGCAATCATTTCGTCACCGTTAGGGATTGCATTTTGCAGGACATCGTTCAAATCGTGCTCTTCAGCAAGGTCCGCAAGATTCTTGTAGATAGATTCGAAATGAAGGGATTCTTCGTCGCTTGCTATCTTTGCCGCATTGGCCAGTTCTTCAAAATGTTCGATTAAAACCTGTTTATCCGCCTGAGATGAGCAGGCGAGACGTAAAGAGTGCTCAAATCCTTTTATAGCATCGTCTCTTTTATTGTCGGACGTGATGTTTCGAGCGAGGCCGATGGTCCTGTAAAGACTGTAGTCGTCTTCGCCTATTCCAAGGGAAACGAGCGTTTCCTCGGCGGCGGTTTCGTTGCCGTCGGCGTATGCGGCAAAGACGTCTTCGACTGTCGGTTCCGGGTTGTTGCCAGAAGCCTCATTATCGGACGGGTTATTTGAGCAGCCAAATAGTCCGAATGACAGAATCAGGCATGCGATAAAGATACCGACTAGGCGTGTCTTGGTCATGGTGTCTCCTTTTCTTGTTCTTGTTGCGAAGGATATGTAGACGTTTCGAGCGCTGCTGGATGGATCCGAGCTGCTCGCTGTGCCGTCATGCCAATTCAATGCTTCTGCGTATCCGAGAAAGCGCTGCGCTCAAGGTGTTTGGTTAGCAAGAAGCAGGTTGTTATCCAAGTTCGGAAATATCCCAATCGATAGCAAGCGGAGGAATCAAGCTTTTCGCGGTAGAATATGCGTCGACGTAGTCGTCGGCTTCCGCGGAGTAGAAATCATCGTCCTTGTTATTGCTCATGATGTTGATGTCGTCGCTGTCTTTTTCGATTGTGATGACATATATCGTTTTCCCGGCGTAGCCGCCTAGCCTATTTTTCGAATTCAAATTCGTAACAACGACTATCTCGTCTGTGGAGATGTAGGTTCTGAAGTAGTCGTACTGGGCGCTTTCGGGATCGTACAGGCTTTCCTGTAATGCGGCGTATAGAATATTGGCATATTTTAAAAAGAAGTCCCTGTTCGATTGGGTGCCTATAGCAGGTTGCAAATCAGCCTTTTCCTTTAAGGAGCCGTTAAATCGCTCTACCATTTTTCCGCTGTATTCTCCTTGGGAGTCTTTTGTTAGCTCGATACAGAACGGTTCGTAATATGACGCATCGCCGCTCATTCCCACTATCTGCACCAGTGAATTATCATCATTGGCGTAGACGCTTGCGCATAGTGCTGTTGCATTATTTTGAGATTCCATTACCTGGTCGTACGCTGCGTCTACCTTGATTCCGACGTCTTCTTCGGCTTGCAAATTGCCGCCAGAACAAGCCGATAGGCTAAATACGAGAATTACGCCAGCAGTGCATAGGCTCATGATTTTCAATTTCATTTTCCCCTCCAGTCACTGTTTCTTCAGCGAGAGCGGATGCGTTCTCGTTTTGCCAGTCGTGCTAATGCGCGATTGGTGCGGCTGTTCCTTCCGACTCTTATGCGCAATGGGATTCGGGGCGCAACAAGGTCGGGATAGCTTCGCTCCCGATGACTTGCTTTGAATCATCCCACCTTATTGACGAATTCTGTTGCACAACAATCTCCACGCTGATATGCAATTTCTCCATGCTGACAGGCACGAAGCCTGAAAGCGTTTGCGCGTTTTCGTTATCTACCGACCTGTTGTGGTCGGTGCGACAATGATGTCGGCCTTTTCTTTTTGGCTGATGCGTTTCCTTCGGAGGCACGGACGTATCGGATGCATTTGTTGCGCAACAAATTGGGGAAAGCCTGGATATAATGGAGAAGCAACTCTTTTCAAGGGTGTTTTTCGCGTTCTTTATCTTAGAAAGGAGCAGGTCGTCGTGCGTTTTTTTCATCAAAAAGGCCTGCTTGCCCGCCGTTCGTACCGAGCCTCTCTTCCGCCAACGCTTATGGGTCTCGCAACTTTTTCGCTCGTGCTCGTGCTTTTCGGGGGCGTAGTGTATGCCGCTGCCGTTCCTGCCCTCATCGTTCAAAACCCCGTTATTCAGTCGGTGGTCGAATCCGTGACGGCTTCGCGTGATGAAAGCGCGGATGCGGCGGATTCCTCATCGCAATCTTCCGGGTCAAAATCTTTCTCTTCGGGTCCTGTTGCATCATCGAACTCGGGGGGCGTATCGTTTCCCGGCGTCTCGCCCTTGGCTGCTTCTTCAGACAATCCTGATATATCGTCAGATTCTTCGAACGAAGAAGAATCCTCTTCCACTGAAGAGTCTCAGGGCAATTCCGAATCGGGAGAGGGCGGCTCCCAGGATCTCGTTCCGCCTTCTGGTGGAGAATCGGGTGGCGGAAACTCTCAGCCGCCTGTGCAACCTGGCCCCGATGCCGATGAGGAAGCGTCGTTTCGAGCTGCACTTATTGGCTATTACGACAATTTAGCTCCCCACGCCCAAACGGTGTCGAATCTCTATGCGCAGTTCAACAGCAACTGTCTTTCCGTTGATTCCGACCTTCGCATGGGTTGCTTCTCCGAGGTCAATGCAGAGTTCAATGCCTTAACGGCTGCTGGCATCGAGGTTCAGAACCTGGCCGTTCCCAACGGGTCGGCTTATGCACAGAAATACGAGGACATCAGCATACTGTATTACGATCTCACTTCGGCAACGGCCGCCTTAAGGCGTGCTTGGATCCTCAATGTGGTTATGGAGAATCCCTCTGAATATCAGGAGGACTTCATGGCTCCAATTCTTGAAAAAACCGGTCCAGACGGAAAAATCATCCCCTTGTCCGATTTTGAACAGCGTTATCCAGGAGCGCGTCCGTGATGTATGAGCTTCCCGACGAATCTCCCTATTACGACATAGAGTCTCACGATTCGCATAGAGAGGTATCCAACCAAACCGTTCCCTTGCGCCTTGTCCGCCTCGATCGATTCGAGGCCCCCTTCGTGCTTGCCGAATCGGAGCGGGATGCTTATGTCCGCCGTTTCACGACGCTTCTTTTGGACGAATCGAGCGTACGCTACGGCGGTCTTGGATGCGTAATGCGTGCGAAAAGCGCATGCGGGGAAGTCCTTGCCGTCAAACGGCTTTTGCCGCAGACGAAAAGCTCCCAGGAAACGTCCCATGTTTTGTCCGACGAGCAGCGCCAGGCCGCCTTTCGAAGAGAGTACGAACTCCACCGCACGGTGCATTCCTTGAAGGGATTTCCCCGTCTGTACGGATGGGGATATATTGAAGGGGCTCCTGCTATCGTAATGGAATGGATAGAAGGGGAGTCGTTGGCACATGTGCGTCATCGCTTTGCTGTGGATGATGCGGGGCGGATGTCGCCCTTGACCGTGGCGAGGATCGGCCGCGATATGTTCGACGTGCTTGCGAGACTCGATTTTGTCGAGGGGGGATTGGCCCATCGTGACGTTTCTCCCTCCAATATCGTGGTGCGTACGTCTTGCTTGGACGTTTCCGACCAGATCGATGAAGGCGTCTTCGACCTCTGTCTGCTAGATTTCGGATCTGCGGCAGCGGGGGACGAAGCGGGCGCGGTTGCCAGCTCGAATACGACGGTTGCCTATGCCGCCCCCGAACTGCTTGATGGCTCGAAAAGCGCGAAAATGCGTCGTTCGTCCGCCGTCGATGTTTATGCTGCGGCAAGCGTTCTCTACGAGCTGCTCTATGCGTGCTTGCCTTTTGAGCGTTTCGAAGACGAATTGAGTATCGGTGAGGCAAAGCGAACCAAAAGACCTGCATTCGGAGCGTCGGCGCATCGCGTCGCGGAGGACGTTTCAGTGGTTCTCGCTCGCGAGCCCGAGATAGCCGTTGCTGTTGGGATGGAATCTTCGCAGATGTCCGTTCGTCCCCATGCGGAGGACGTACGTACGGCGCTTTCTTCGATCGATGCGCAATTGGAGGCCGTCATCGAAGCGTGCCTGTCGGTCGATCCAAAAGACCGGCCTTGTCCAGCGGCTGCGCGCGATGCATGTGGTGCATTTGCGTTTCGTTACGCAGGAAACATCAGGCACGCTTTGCGCGGTGAGCCGCTCGATTCTTGTGTTTCGGGCGGGCCTGCAAGCGGTTTCGCGGGATCTCCGCTTCGCATTCGCAACCTGCTTCGTTCCGTGGGAAAGGCGGCTTCGGCGGCGGTGTGGTCGGTTTCGGTTGTGGCCACGGGCCTGCTTGTTCACGGCGTAGATGCTTCATGGGCGCTGGGGCCCTGTTCGTGGTCCGGCTCGTTGAACGGGTGTGCGGTGTCTGCCGCGCTTGCCGTTCCTGCGTTGGCTGGGTTTGCGATTCGCGGAAAGCGGTCGCACACGCTGCGCGGGTTTCTGTCCGGAAGCGTCGCCCTGCTATCGATGGCGTGCTTGGTCTTCTTGCTCGGGTCGATGCTCGAGCTTCCTTCGGATGAGGTCTTTCGCGGTCTTGCTGCGGCGCTTTTCGCCGTTGTGGCGGCGGGATGGTGTCCGCTGGTGCTAGATTATGCGCTGGCCGTGCTTCCTTTTCGGCCCCGCAAGGCGCTTCCGGCGAGCCGCGGGGAGGCATCCGTCCACGCGCTTGATGAGGCGTCGGGCGACGACGATGCGCTCTCGCTACAAGGCGGTGTTTTGGCGGATAATAAGGCTGCAACGGGTCTTTTGCCCGAAAAGAGTGATTGCGGAAAGGAGGTGCGCGATGGTGACGAATGATAAAACGCCTTGCGCCGTGCTGTTTGAAACCTTGAAAAAACATGGTGGCATCAGCAATAAGGAGCTTGCTTCCCTCGTTCTTTCAGGGAGGCCCCTTTCCGACGGGCGCAGTCCCGTGAGTCGTGTAGGCGATCGCACATGGGTCTCGCGCTTCATCGTGCATGCTCCTATAGGCTCTTTGCAGGAGCGTTATTTCTGCGACTTCGGGGTAAGCGCGCTACGTATTGTGGCCCGTTTGAAATCTCGCGAAGGGCGTGCGCTTTCGAGTGAGGATGTGTTTGATTTGGTGGCCGGAGAGCCAGGTCGTTCGATGCAGGACGTGCTCGTTGCTTGCCATCAGGATGCGACGGTCTATCGAAACATGCTCGACCGTCTTTCCGAGAAAAGCGGATACACCGTTGATGAACGGGCGGAAATCGCCATGGTTTTGTTCGTGTCGGCGGGTTGTTCGGGAAATGTTCGCAAGGCGATCGAATGCACGCTGGATTTCTCTCAGTCCGCCTACGGTCGTCGTCCTGTGACTTCGCCCATGGCCTCGTCTGATTCCGCAGCTGACTCTTCGCAGGTTCCCGCTCTCTCCCTCGGGCTCCTTCGCGTTGTAGACGGCTATGTCGTGGGGGCTCCATATTGGCTTGATTCGTCTGCGGGCGCAGTGGAAATAGGGGCGCTTGCCAGCGAAGAGCGTTCCATAAGCAGCGTGGGCTCTGATGTCTCCGCTCGCCATCTGCGCATATGGCGAGACGAAGAGGGTTTCTGGTTCGTTGAAGGGCTTGGTTCGAGCAATGGAACGGTGCTAGTGAGCGGTGCAAGCGGCGAGTCCGTGGTCGTGGAGCCTCCGCATGCGGAGCGGGACGGCTTCGTGTCGAAGCCCGTTGCCGTTCGTCCTGGTGATGATCTCATTTTGGCCGAAAGTACGAAGTTTCTCGTTATAGAAGGCGTTCCCGAACCGTAAACGCTGCGTTCGGGCCGCTTGATTGTGCATTCTGGTTGAAGATGTCAGACAGCGTCCAGGGCGAACCCGTAATAGTGTAATATCGAACAGACGTTTGGTATTTGTACTTGAAACGCCGAGCAGTCGGCGTTTTTAGCGTTGCGGGAGGTTGATGCAGCTTTTCCCGCTAGGACGGGAAGGATGCACGGTGCGCGTTGCCGCTCGGATAATACTCGGAATCGACCCTGGTCTTGCGCATACGGGGTGGGGCGTAATCGAGCAACGCGGTTCGCGCCTCTCCTGTCTTGCATATGGCTGCATAACCACCACGCCTTGCACGGAGCTTTCCCAGCGTCTTGCCAAAATCTGCGAGCAAATTAATGCGGTATCCCAGCGCTTCGAGCCTTCATGCGTAGGCATCGAGACGGTGTGGTTCGGCCAGAATGTCACCGCCGCGTTCGATACCGGTCAGGCGCGGGGTGCTGCCTTGGTGGCATGCGCCCAGCATGGGCTTTCCGTGGGCGAATTTACGCCGCGCCAGATAAAGCTTGC
>USEQ01000044.1 GCA_900553655.1 uncultured Slackia sp.
AGGAGGATGCGTCGGGCGCGTTTTGCCGACGGTGGGTTTGGCTCAAGTCTGCAACCGGCGCTGAAGCGATGGCGTTTCGCCGTTCGCGACGGTCGATGCGCTTCGGCGCGGCGTCGGTGCTCCTCCAGCTATCGGGTGCTCGTGGCGCGTGTTTTCCCGCTGCGGGGCCGTCTTCGTCGGCTGCGTTTTCGTTCGGATTCGAGTCGAGCTCGTTAACCGTCTCTCCAAGCGCCGCACGCAATTTCGCGCGACCGCGGCTTAAATGCGCTGCTACCGCAGACGTGGTGCGGTTCGTTATAGCGGCGATCTCGGCGATGGAATACCCTTCGTAGTAATGCAAATAGATTGCTTCGCGGTATTTCTCGTCGAGCTCCATCACCGCGTCCAAGACGGTACTTCCTTCGGGCTCTTCGGGCGCGTGGCAGTCGCCGGCGGCTTCGAGCGGAGCCGATGTGCGGCGGTAGGCGTTGCGCAGCGCGTCTTTGCAGGCGTTTGCCGTGGTGCGTATCACCCAGGCTTTTTCATGCTCTGCGCTCTGGAACGGCTCGCTTCGTCCGACCAGTTTCATGAGGACGCCTTGGCAGATGTCTTGCGCATCGTGAGTGGATTTCAGATAGGTGAAGCTGAGGCGCAAAATCAGGTTCGAGTACGCGGATACGAGGCGCCGCGCTTCGGTTTCGGGGTCGACGTGCGCGGTACTGTATCGTGGTGCGGCGGCGCGTGCGTTGCGTTGTTCGTTCATGCGCATGGCGCCCTCCTTCGGTTTCGTTCGGTGTCCTTTGCAACGTTGCTCGCTTACAATACGAACGAGCGATGCGTTTCCTGACATCGCAGGAAAGAAAAAAGCAAAGTTTTCGAGGAAGTTGCGCAGCGCGTTCGATTCGTCGGCATGCATCGCAGGCCCGCATGCAAGGTTTTCGAAGTGCGTTGCCCTCTCACTTGCCATTATGAAGAAAGGTCCGTTGTGTCGAATTGCGAAATCAGCGAAGCAAATCATGGGCGTCGTGACCGCGTTGCCTCAATGCAGTGCGGTCCTTCGGGCAGCGAGCTTCCTGCCGCCGCGGCCCAGGATGCGTCGAGGAATGAGGCGAACCCCTCATCCTCTTTGGGACGAAACGCCGAGCGCAAAGCCAAGCCGAAAAAGGTGCGCCTAGACGACCTGCTCGTCGATCGCGGGTATTTCTCCGATCGGGGCGATGCTTTGCGTGCCGTATTGGCCCATGAAGTGAGGGTCGACGACGTGTATCCCATGAGCGCGGCTGTGAAAGTGAGGCAAGGCGCCGACATTTTCGTAAAAAACAGGCGTGCATTCGTCAGTCGCGGCGGACATAAGCTGCAAGGGGCCATTGATGCCTTCGGACAGAATGTCGAGGGGGCGCGTTGCATCGACATAGGAAGCTCGACGGGCGGGTTCACCGATTGCTTGCTCCAGGCGGGAGCGGCAAGCGTCGCATGCGTCGATGTGAATTACGGGCAGCTTGCCTGGAAGCTGAGGGAGGATTCGCGTGTTTCGGTGTTCGAGCGCACGAACATCAAGACAGCCTCTCCCGAAGAACTCGGCGCTCCATTCGATATCCTGGTTGCCGACCTGTCTTTCATAGGATTGGCGGGGCTTGCCCCCGTATTCGCCGCGCTTTGCGCGCGGGGAAGCGTGGTGCTGGCGCTCATCAAGCCTCAATTCGAAAGCGCGCACGACGAAACGGACCGTGGCATCGTTCGCGACGAGAGGGTGCGTCTTCGCGTTGTGGAAGAGGTGAAAGAGGCGTTTGCCGCTCGGGGTTTTCGTATCGAGGGAGTCGTCGAAAGCCCGATTAAGGGCGCCGAGGGCAATGTGGAGTACGTCGTGAAGGCAGTTTACGAAGGTGCCGCTTAAGCTTTTCGTCCGCCATGCGGTTCTTCGCTACAATGGTGCGTTGCTTGCAACGAACGGCGCTGCGTGCGCCTGAAATGAAGGGAAAGAAGGGGATATGGATTTCGTCGGCATAATCATGTTTGCGGTGCTGGTTGCGCTGTGCGTATTTTTCATCGTGTGCGGCATACAATTCGGCCGGGGCAAATGGCTTGGGCTCGTCATCAAGCAAAAGCCCGCGTCTGCAAAGGCGCATCCCTCCAAGAAGAACGGGAATGCACGAAAAGAGGAGCGTGCCAAGAAACGTCAGGAAGAAGAACGCCTTGCCATCGGGGCAAGTCTTTCGTATGTCATGTTCGCTGCGGCCTTCGCATCGTTTTTGCAGATTATGAGCCAGGTGCTTATGTTCGCGGATATTCAGCCCTTCGCGACGGTCATGTTCGCCCTTACGCTCGCTTCCTATATCGGCGTTTTCTTCCTCCTTTTCCGCACGATCCGAAAGATTCAGAGGCGCTAGGGAAGCTTTAGTCAAAGGGGCATCCTGCTAGCGTCATGTGCTGCACGAAATAAGAGGGTCTAAGGGCCCTCTTTTTATGACCTGCGACTTTTTATATCTATACGCTGTAAATAAACTACGGTACCATAAGGATATTGTCGTAAAGGAGGAATATAGATGGCCGAGCAGAAGAGGAAACGGGGCACGCTCACCAAGGCTGAGGTCATAGCGACGGCGTACGCCATCATCGATGCTGACGGTGTGGACGCCTGTTCCATGCGAGCGCTTGGTTCGAAGCTTGGCGTGACGGCCATGGCGGTGTACGGTTACGTTCCTTCGCGCGAGATGCTCCTCAACGAAGTCATGGCGCGTTTCCTCGAACGCGTGGACACGCGTGCGGTTCGCGGAGAGCAGTGGGGCGAAACGCTGCTTCGCACCATGCATTCACTCCGTAAGGCGTGCATCGAGCACCCCCATTTTGCCGAGCTCATGAACAACCCGTGCATTTCCGACGGGCTAGAGCTGTACATGATGCGTCTGCGGGCGATATATCTTGCTCAAGGAATGCCTGAAGAGATTGCCGTTCAGCTGCTAAGCATCGCCGACGCGTTTTTCGCGGGTTTTTGCCTCAGGTCGTCCCAGCGCGTTGAGAAAGGGGAGGAGCCGTCGTCGCTCGACTCCAATGCTCATGGCGCAGGCGATGGGACCCGTTTTGCCACCGAGTCGCGCGTTCCGGGAATGCTTACGGGGCATCGTGCTCCTACGACGCGAATCGTGCGTCCTAACGAACGGTGGCGTCGTACGGTCAAAGCGGGCTATTCCGAACGCTCCTTCGAAAACGGCCTCTTCGTGATTATCGAGGGCATTCGCGCCGGCGCGGCGCCCGATCCTTGCGCGTGGCGGACCCCCGTCCAGTAACCTTTTTGGCACCGCCCCTTCTTGCGTTCGGCGCATTTCGGCATTCTTTCATATCGGAAACGGTTGATGCTTTCCAAGGATGCGTCTTTCTTTCCTCGTTACACTGCTCGGCGTGGGAAAGAGAGAAAGGGGAGTTATGGCTGAACCGTATTACCGCATGACGGCGTCCGAGGCTCTTTCGTGCCTCGACGCCTCTGTGGACGGTCTGTCTGACGGGCAGGCGAAGGAGCGTCTTGAGGCGCACGGTCCCAACCAGCTTGCGGAAGGCAAGAAAAAAAGCGTCGCGATGGTCTTTCTGGACCAATTCAAAGACCTGCTCGTGGTGATTCTTGTCATCGCGGCGGGCATTTCAATGCTGACGGGAGACGCGGAAAGCACGGCAGTTATCATCGCAGTGCTGATCTTGAATGCGATTCTCGGCACGGTGCAGTATGTGAAGGCGGAAAAATCGCTCGATGCGCTCAAAAGCATGTCGGCGCCGGTCGCCAAGGTTTTGCGCAACGGTGTGCGTGAAGAAATCGCTGGTCCGAATGTTGTTCCGGGAGATATCGTCTTTCTGGAGGCGGGCGACATGGTGGTCGCCGACGGCAGGCTGATTGAAAGCTATTCTCTCAAAGTGAACGAAAGCTCGTTAACGGGCGAATCCGAGGCGGTCGAGAAAAACACCGACGCCCTCGAAGGCGCCTCCGTGGCTTTGGGCGACCAGGAGAACATGGCGTTTTCCGGTTCGTTGGTGACGTACGGCCGCGGCGTGATGCTGGTTACGGGAACGGGCATGCAAACCGAGATCGGGCATATTGCCCATCTGATGAACCAGACCCAACAGCGCAAAACGCCGCTGCAGCAGAATCTGGACGATTTCTCGAAGAAGCTTGCCGTGGCGGTCTTGGCCGTGTGCGTTCTGGTATTTGCGCTATCGGTGTTCCGTAGCCATATGCCGGTGATGGATTCGTTGCTGTTCGCCGTGGCACTTGCCGTTGCTGCCATTCCCGAGGCGCTCAGTTCCATCGTCACGATCGTTTTGGCGATGGGTACGCAGAAGATGGCCAAGGAAAACGCCATCATCAAAGACCTCAAGGCTGTGGAAAGCCTCGGGGCGGTGCGCGTTATCTGCTCCGACAAGACGGGCACGCTCACGCAGAATAAAATGACGGTCGTCAAGGCATGGACGGATGGCAACGTCATCGAAGCCGCCGATGCCTCGACGGATGATTCGGTCATGCTTCGCCTGATTCGCGTGGGCCTTTTGGCAAGCGACGCCACAACGGACGAGGAAACCGGTGCCGCCGTGGGTGACCCGACCGAGATAGCTTTAGTGGATTGGGGCGACGCCCACGGCCTTCGTGAAGAGGATGCGCGTGTCGAGTACCCGCGGCTTGCAGAGCTTGCGTTCGATTCCGACCGAAAGCTCATGAGCACCGTGCACGAGCTCGATGGCTCTTTGCTCATGCTGACCAAAGGTGCTCCCGACGTCCTGCTCGCACGTTGTGCGCGTATGATGACGCACGAGGGCGATGTGGAGATGACCGACGATATGCGTGCGGACATTGCCGCCGCGAACGACGCTTTCTCCAAGCAGGGTCTGCGCGTGCTTGCGTTTGCGAACCGCACGGTTCCAAGCACCGATATCTCGCTTGATGACGAACGCGATTTCACGTTCGTGGGTCTTGTCGCCATGGTTGACCCTCCGCGTATGGAAAGCGCGCAGGCGGTCGCCGATGCCAAGCGCGGCGGCATTCGCACTATCATGATCACGGGCGACCACAAAGTGACAGCCGCCGCCATCGGGCGCACCGTGGGCATTTTCGAAGACGGCGATATCGCGCTTGAGGGAACCGAGCTCGACGCCATGAGCGACGAGCAGCTCGACGAGGTGCTGCCCAAGGTTTCGGTGTATGCGCGCGTCTCTCCCGAGCACAAGATTCGCATCGTCTCGGCGTGGCAGCGTCGCGGCTGCATCGTCTCCATGACGGGCGACGGCGTGAACGATGCTCCTGCTTTGAAGAAGGCGGACGTCGGCGTGGCAATGGGCATCACGGGCACGGAGGTCAGCAAGGACGCCGCCTCCATGGTGCTTGCGGATGATAATTTCGCCACTATTGTGAAGGCCGTTGTGAACGGGCGAAGCATCTACGCGAACATCAAGGCGTCCATTCATTTCCTGCTTTCGGGCAACATGGCGGGCATCATGGCTGTTTTGTTCGCGTCGCTTGCGGCTTTGCCTGTGCCGTTCGCGCCGGTGCATCTGCTGTTCATCAATCTTTTGACGGACAGCCTGCCCGCTATCGCGCTCGGTCTTGAGCCCGCTCGCAAGGGCCTGCTCGACCAGAAGCCGCGCGACCCTAAGTCGTCCATTTTGGACGCTCCGCTTGCACGCAAGGTGGTTTGGCATGGTGCTCTGATCGCTACGGCATCGATGACGGCGTTCTATCTGGGGCTTTCTGCAGGCGGTGCCGCTCTTGCTTCTACGATGGCGTTTGCCACGTTGGCGCTGGCGCGCCTGTTCCATGGGTTCAACTGCCGTGGCGAAGAGTCCATTTTCAAACTGGGACTTTGCACCAATAAGTGGGTTCCCCTGGCATGGCTCGGTGGATTCGTCCTTCTTTCGCTGGTGCTGTTCGTCCCGTTCTTGCAGAGCGCGTTTTCCGTTGCGCCGTTGACGGGTATGCAATTCGCGCAAATCGTGGGTCTTGCGTTTGCTCCTACCGCGGTCGTGCAGGTCGGCCGTTTGTTCAAGATGCTGCTGAAGAAGTAAAGCTTCGAGCAAAGTCACGCATTCAAGGGCGGTCTGTTGTGCGGGCCGCCCTTTTCGCGTCCGGGCACTTTAAGAAGTTCATCTGGAAGCATGCACTGCGAGTGCGACGGCGTCATGGTCTACTGGACCAGGCGGATCGCCGCCATGTCAACAGCGGTTTACATAGAGGCTGTGCACAATGCCGCCGCGCGAGATGCTGCCGCGCGAGACGCTGCCGTACGAGATGCTGCCGCGCGAGATGCCGCCATATGACGGCGCTCCACGGGCGTGCTCTTTTCGGGTCTCTTCGTTCTCAAGTTTTCAGGGGTTTGTATCAATGACGAAAAACGACGCGGGCTATGCGTCTTCGTTAATACCCAAAAACATCGACTATGGGTAGTAACTTGTCTCGCATGTCTCTTCCTGCGTTTCGAATCGGAGCTGTATCGATACAAATCGTCCTAAACTTGAGAAAAAATCGTCTCGAATCATGCCTGGGGACGTCGTGGCATAATAGTTTCGGAGGGAGGCAAACGATATGTTTTATTCCTTGAGTCGTGCTTGTCTCTTCGAATCGCACGGCTTGCTCGTTTCGTCGTTCGCGCGATGTCGTGCCGAATTCGTTTGTTCGTAATGTGTATCTGAATGATGGGAATGTTATGCCTGAAGAGCGTTTGACCGAAGATTTGCTTGCGCGTCTGCGTGCTGCAGCGAGTCCGCAGGAATATCTTGACGAGGAAGTCACGCTCGACCGTACGCTCAGCGCGTATCTCCATGAATTGCTGGATGAAAAAGGCATGAAAGTCGCCGAGGTGATACGCGCGTCGGGCGTACAGCCTCCCACGGTCACCTACGATATCTTCAAAGGAAAATGCCTTCACCCAGGTCGGAATAAAACGATTATGATCGCATTCGGCATGGGATGCACGTTCGAAGAGACACAGCGCATCCTTCGTTTGGCGGGAGCGTCTGAACTATGGCCGAAAGTGCGTCGTGACGCTATTATTGCATGGTGCATCGATCACGGCATGACGCGGGAAGAGTGCGACGATACCTTGTGGGATCTCGGCGAGAAGACGCTTTTAGGAACGGGTCCTCTGCGTTAGCCTAACGCTCCTATGATCTTTCAATGGCCTGATTGGACGGCCTTTCCTGTCGGGTCTGGTCAAACATCGTACCGATTTCGGTTTGCCTCGATTCGAGGCCTCGTCGATTCCGGGCTTGCTGTACCGCACTTTCTCCAAATTCAGTTGCGCACTGATGAAGCGATTGCACGTTCTGTTTACAATTTCGACCGACGTTTGTTCGGATGTTCGCTTGCGGCTTCGACGAACGCGCCAGAAAAGGTGGTTTTCGTACCTATGCCGCGAACGAGGATAGTTGGTTTGAATGAAGAGCAGCTCATACATGCGCTGAGCATCGACGATGCTTACCATGTTGAGCGCACGCTCGTTGGAAGCCACGGCAAAGGTGTGACGGAACGTGTAACCATGGAAGGGTCGGGTCCGTTTGTCCGCAAGAAAATCCCGCTGAATCTTGCCAATCGCGCAGTATGGGCTGTGCTTCAAGAGTGCGATTCGCTGCGCTTGCCCCGGGTTGCGCTGACGTACGAACTGCCCGATTGCTTTGTCGCGGTGTATGATTTCGTCCCGGGAAATACGCTCGAAAGCCTCGTGGCCGCTCGTGGTCGGCTGCCAGTAGATGAAGCCGTACAGGCGGTGCAGGATGTATGCGAGGCGCTTGCCGATATGCACGCGCATGGAATGGTTCATTGCGACGTGGCTCCTGCGAACGTTATCATTGCGGCCGACGGTGCTCATCTAATCGACTTCGGCATTGCCAAGTTCGAGTTTCAGAAATCCTCCGATGACGTTGCGAGGTTCGGCACATGGGGGTTTGCCGCGCCCGAACAGTACGGGTTCGCCCCTGCGGATGTGCGCAGTGATGTGTATTCCGTTTCGCAAATGCTGGGGTATTTGCTGACAGGGGTAAGCCCTGAGCCGGGAAGCAAAGCGTTTTCGCAGGCGATCGGGGATTCGCAGGTGGTTCCGGCCGATATCGCCGAAATAATAAAGAAGGGAACGGCCTTCGAGCCGGGCAATCGCTACCAGTCGATTGTCGATTTTTCTCGGGCGCTGGCTGTGACGTGCGAAAACATCGGCAATCCAGGTGCGTTGGATTCTCGGAGCCGGCAGGACGCTTCCGAATCGTCGGATTCGCGGTTCCAAGCTGACGATTCCAGTTCGCAACCTCGGTCTGATGAGTCCTTGAAGAGAGAGGCGCTTGAGTCGGCCGCTGCTCATGTTGCTGCGCAGGACCAAGCAACGCTGCGTGAAAGCCGTGTTCACGCGGCGTTGAAAATAGGGCTTTTATCGGTGGCGGTTGTTGCTGCATT
>USEQ01000045.1 GCA_900553655.1 uncultured Slackia sp.
GAAATGCCGCCGCCCTATCCATGGCCGCAGCAGCGTGCGCTTCCGTTGCGGGAGGAACGACCGCAGGCGAAGCCTGCGATGAAGCGGAGCGCTGGTCGAGCGGACGAAATCCCCCCGACGCAGGAGGAACCGACGCCTGCATCTGCGACGACGCCTGAGATTGCGAAGCGTCGCGGCGAGCAGAACCATCCGACGCAAAGGCCGAAGAGACGGGCATCGCTGCAGGACCGGAAGGCCCTTCACCGAACGGACGAGACGCGCCGCCGGACGAACCCGAATCGCGCATTGAAGAGACCGAGCCCGCAGGAGGTCGGACCGAAGGAATCTCTGCAGACTCAAGGGACCGCGTATCCCCAATGCCACTCGCGGCCGAGGAAGAAAGCGAACCGGATGCAACAAGCTGCTCAAGGATGGCGACACGCGCTGCGAGCGCTTCGAGAGTCAGGTCGCTTTCGGGGCGAACCATGCGCGTCAGGGATATTTCGAAAGAAAGACGGGGATTGGTCGATGTACGCAATTCGTTGTTCAAATCTCCCAGAACGCGCAATACATACGACAACCTGTCAACTCCGAAAGCCTGGGCTTCCGCAGCCATGGAGGCGCGAGAAGCCTGAGGGGCGTCTACCGCAAGGGCACCGTCAGTCAGACACAGCACGTAGAGATCGCGCATATAGGCGGCCAGGTCGCGGGCGAACCGCGCAAGATCGGCTCCGGTCTCAACGTACTCGGAAAGCCAGGTGAAGCACATGGCGGCATCACGCTTTGCAATACCGTTCACGATCGTCGAAATATCGGTTGCGTCGATGGAACCGAGGACGCTTTGCGCGACCTCGAGCGTCACCTTTCCGCCGCCGAAGGCAATCAGCTGCTCGAGGGTCGTGAGCGCGTCGCGCATTCCGCCTTGCGCGCGATGCGCGGCAAGATCGAGCGCGTCGCCTTCGAATTCCACCCCTTCGGCCACGCACACCGCACCAAGACGCGATACGATTTCGTCGTTAGAAAGACGATGGAAGTCGAAACGCTGGCAACGCGAATGGATGGTTTCGGGGACCTTCTGGGGGTCTGTGGTGCACAGGACGAAAACGACATGGCTCGGCGGCTCTTCGAGCGTCTTAAGGAGCGCATTGAACGCCGCCGTTGACAGCATGTGGACCTCGTCGATGATATAAATCTTGTAACGCCCGCGCGTGGGAGCGTACTGAACGCGCCCGATGATTTCTTCGCGCACGTTCTCTACGCCCGTACGGCTTGCGGCGTCCAGCTCGTTGACGTCGGGGTGATTGCCCTCGGCAATAGCGAGACACTGCTCGCACGTGCCATCGGGCGAAGGCGTGGGGCCGTGCTCGCACAGAAGCGCCTTGGCCAGCAAGCGAGCCGTGGTTGTTTTGCCTGTGCCCCGCGGTCCGCAAAACAGATACGCATGACTGACCTTGTCGGACTCGATGGCGTTTTTTAACGTGCGTTCGATATGAGTCTGCCCCACCACGTCCTCGAACGTCTGCGGACGATACTTTCTATACAGTGCCTCTGCCATAGCGTTGCGTCTCCGATTCCCCTCGTTCGCACAAGTGTTTACGACATTATAAAAGATAGAAAACGGCGAAACGCATTCGCCACAGAACCGCTTGAAGCCGCCCGTCAGACCCTCCGCATCGCATGCACCGCCGCCCCACGCCGTGCATACCGCCATCTGCGCCGGAAAGCGCATGCGCCGCAACGCAAAAGCCGCCGCGCATCATCGAGCGCGACGGCTTCGTCGGTCATTTTTATTAGAAAGAACGAGAACTAAGCCTGATCCTTCTTTTTCTTACGAGAGTTCATTGCAGCCTTGATGGCGCCAATAATCGCCGGCGCCACGGAAACGGCCACGATACCGAGCACGATGACCTCGAAATGCTCCTGGACAAACGAAATGCCGCCGAAGAAGTATCCCACCAGCACGAACGAAGTGACCCATGAAACACCGCCAATAACGTTGAACAAGGTGAACTTGCCGAAGTTCATGTGGCCGGTGCCGGCGATAAACGGCGCGAAGGTACGGAAAAACGGCATGAAGCGCGTAATGACGATGGTCAGACCGCCGTATTTTGCGAAGAAGTGATCGAGCTTGGCCATGCGCTCCGGGGTCAGGGCTTTCACCTTACCCGAGTCGATGATGCGCGAGCCAAAAAACCGAGCGATCCAGTAATTGGACGTATTGCCCAGAATGGCAGCCGCATAAAAGACGAACAATGTCGCCCACACATTGAGGCCGCCGCCGTCGGCCGAGAACACGCCCGCAGCGAACAACAAGGAATCGCCAGGCAAAAACGGGAAGAATACCAGACCCGTTTCAACAAAGACGATCAAAAAGAGGGGGCTGTAGACCCACAGCGGTCCCAACGCCACAATCCAACCAGCGATAGCGCCGCGGGGATCGGAGAGAAGGTCCATGAAGAACTGAATGATTTCCAAGACAGGCCTTTCGAATGAGGGATACCGAAGCAACCGCCCGAAGAAATGCACAGTCGACGAAGACGGTCGCGTGATGACGCATCATGAAAACAGCCCGAGAATCCCAATCGCGCAGGGCTGTGCGCAAGACGCACAGCTGCGACGAGACAGGACGTCTCAGGCCGTAACAGAGTCGAGATGCGTTTGCCACGAAGGCTTCAGTGCAACGGATAGGCATGGGCGCTCGTCAGCGGGCCCTTATGGCTGCTTCCTCCCGGACCTGACCAGGTTCGAACCATGGCGCCGCCCAGGCCCATCCGTGGCACTGGTTTTCGACAGAGGAAGTATACCCGAAATGCACCCCCGTCGAAAAGCCGTCACGAAACCGTCACGTATCGACGGGAACGAGCCGAACCGCAGCAAGCCGTCGCCCAATCAGACGATCTCACAGTGGTTCGCAACCAAATGCCACTCCATAGCACGTCGAAGCAAAGAAGAACACGACCAATGCAGCAGAAGTCTTTTCCAACGCCGCTTCGAGACACGAAACGGCCTCCGCGCATGACGAAAAGCGCATCTTCGGCTCGGGTTGGACGCAGCGCGCAAGCCAACGCCCGAGAACCGTGTCCGGGATATCCTCGGGAGAGGCGAACAGGCTGCCCCATCGCGCACGAATCACCGTGCGAGCAATGGCGTACACGTCGCTCGCCTTGCTCCACGAGCCGCCCACGTGCGCCTCGGGAGACTCGTATCCGCTGGTCAGACACAGGTCATCTCCTCTTTCCGCGGCTTCGACGGTACATGCGGTGCCGAAATCTATCAGATAGACCCCTTCGCTGCCGAGAACCACGTTGCCAGGATGAACGTCGCGGTGAAGCACCCCGCAACGCTGCACCTGCGCCCCCGCACGCATGACTTCATACGCAAGATACGCCGCCTGAAATTCGCTCGGGGTCTTTTTACGAACCTCAAGCACATCAGCGAGCGTAACCCCTTCGAGACGCTGCATCTCGAGACATGCGCGCTCATGAATCTCCGTTCGCCTCGAAGCGTACACCGTGCGCAACGCATATGGCTTCGGCACGCACGAACATCCTCGCATGGCAAGCAGCGTGAGAACGTCGTATTCGCAACGCAGCATGGCATCGGAAGAACACGGACCCGCCTCGGTGGGTCTTGTGCAACCCTCCCCGCGCGAGGCGCCCTTACGCTCGTCCGAGACCTTCAGTACCACCGTTGAGAGACGCTCGTCGTCATAAGCCCTGTACACGCTTGCATTCCCGCCTTTGACAGCACCTGCCGTATCATCCATGTAGAGCATGACCTATCCCTTCTGCAGCAAAAGGTTGACACGTTCGAGGGCGCCGTCCGTGTATCCGGCTCCGGCGCAAAGCATCGCTTGCACCGTATCCGGGGCGGCGTAGACGGCATACATTGCGGCATCGGAATATCCCAGCAACAAAGCGGTCGCCGCGATGCTCGCAAACGAGAACCACCGTCCGAACAAGGCGGACCCGCAGCCAAGGCGCAGCAAATGAGCGCGCATTCTTTCAAGTCGGCCGTTTCGACGAACGCAACGGTGCTATCAAACGAAAGGGCGCCAAGACAAAACAGAGCAACCGCGGCGGGAAAAGCCACACCGACAACCCTCGCCAATCCAACCAGAACCCTCGTCATGAAAGACCTTCCCCCGTCATACAACTCGTCCAACAAGTCGCCAAGCGCCAAAGCGTACTCCGAGGCCGCGGGAACAACCTTTCCGTCGCCCGCGAACGACCTCATGAAAAGCGACTCCAAGTCCTTGCCGACAGACGAAAGCTCCGCGCCCGGGCGTTCGAGGAAGGCGAACGTGCGGCTTTTCGCATTTTATTGACGGCACTGCGCCGGAGGAACGTCCGACTGCCCGCCATCGAGAGGATGCACGCCGAAAAGCAGCTCGAACACCGCACATGCCAGCAGGAAATCATCGCTGCGCGATGTGAGGAAATGCGTCCCAAGATTGCCGCGGTCGATCATTTCAAGCGACTTCTCGCGACTCTCCGTCGTGGGGTAGCACACGCCCTCCTCATCGTCTTTGATCTGGAAGGAATCGGGGTCTATGGCCACCACCTTGCTGCGGCGCCCCCAGGAAACGACGAAGTTGGAAAGGGACAAATCCCCCATCACAATGCCGCTTTTATGCAAGTCGTCGACGATGATGCAAACCTCGAACGCATACCTGGCGCGATCGACGAACGAAACGTCCTCATCGTGGCTTACTTCGTCAAGGCCGCGCCCGACGATACGATTCATGGTATAGCCTGCCCACGACCCGTCCTCGAACATATCGTCGAGAGGCCAGGCGACCGACGCCTCGCATGCCGTGGCGAGCTTTCGTTCGCACGCCACCTTCTTGCGGCGGCGCTCCGTGCGAGATTGGGCCTTAAAGACCTTCACGGCCTTTTTCCCTCCGAGCGCCGCATACACCGACCCGCGTCCCCCGCGGCCGATTTCCTCCCCCAAGGCAACCGAGGCGCCCGTCTCCGTCTTCAGCTCCATGGCAATGCCCCCTTCTTCGCAGCCCGACGCACGACCGCCTTCCTTCCCGCCGTCTCGCCCGAAGCGCAAGCCGGCAGCCCGATGCGCCTTTTCCGCAGCACAAAAGCAGATGGATACGCATCCGCTTCGCCTCTTTCGGCCTCATGCCGAGCCCGGCAGAGCGGAAGCGGGACGTATTCGCTCCACGCGTCGCCTTCTTCAGCCGGCTCATCGCGCAAAAGCCCTGCCGCATCGCCTTCGCAAAACGGCCGCTCGCAATCGCAGCGAAGAAAAGCGAGTCGAAGCGTCGAAAGTCGCACATCATCCGACGCCGCGATGCAGACCGTCCTATCGTCGGAAACCGTGGAAAACGGCGTCGACCCCGTGGCATCCAACGAGGCGAACAAGGCGTCGGCATCACGACAGGCGCCCTGTTGAACATCGGGAAACGCAGCGGCGAACGCTCGGATCGCTTCCGGCGTCGCAACGACGCACCCACCGTCGTCGACCTTCGACATGCAATCGAACAATCCGTCAGTCGCCAACATGAAGCCCGCCACATTCTCGAGCCCTCAGAAAGTCCACGAATCACAATCCAAAACGCCGTTCGTCAAGTTGACGTTTTCACCTTTCTGAGGCTGTGCGGCCACAGCGAACGAACCGTCCTTGAGGCAGACGAAAAGCCCGCCATCACCTCACGATCGCATAGCGCTCAGGGTCGATTTCGACAACGTCTTCGCAGGCCACGGGGTCTATGCTTCCTCGATAGACGATCGAGGGAGAACCCGACCGGCTTGACGAGGCGCCGCCGATGATGTCGCAGGCAGTCCTCCAGCAAGCGATATCGTCGTAGGTCTCCCCTTTGTAGCGGATCGCGTGAGGCACTTCGTGGTACGAACCCTGCTCGAACAAAAAGCTCGTCGGACCCAATTCTTTGAGAATGTCGTCGTGGGCGTTGCCCATGCCTATAGCGAACGTGGTGGTCTTGCGCGTTTCGTTGCGTTCTGCTATTTCGCGAACCAAGGTGCGGGAGAGCGGCTGGCGGTTGCCGTGGCAATCGGTGGGACGACCGTCAGTCACCACCACGACCAGGCTTCCGACACGAGGGCGGCGGGGGTAAGCGCCGTCCTGCTCGCGCTTCAGCTCATCGGTCTTGTCGAAAACGTCGCGCATGGCGTCTTCGAACATGGTCACGCCTGCGGCCTGAGGCGCGCGATAGTGCAGTCTTTTCGCCTCGTCGAGAGAAGTGAAGGGAAGAATCTCTTTCACGCCGCTCGAAAAAGCTGCAATTCGAACGTTGTAGCGATAGCCCTTCGACGCCTGCGTGACAGAAAGCGCGGAGAATATGGCCTGCAGCCCCTCTGAGAACACGTAGTCAAGGGCGCTTTGCGGCATGGATTTCGACGCGTCGAAAAGAAGCGTCACGTTCGCCTCCCAAGGAAGCACTCCGAAGCGCGAGGCGCGCGAATCGACCGCTTCCCGCCCGCCTTCCCAAGAAGTTCCTGCCGCAAACGGCGAGGTCGAGGCAACGCTTCCTCTCGAAATGACCCGAGTCTTTGAGAAAGCGTGCGTCGGCATGTCCGAAAAACCGCCGCGGCTTGTACGGCCGCCCGACCCCGAAAACACCCTCGTAACCCTGTCGGCGAACATCATGGCTCTTCCTTTCTTCGAAACCCGCCTTGCTGGCGCATATCGTAAAAGGAGAGAACGAAAGCGAATTGCGCAATAGCGCACGCCGTTTTACGCTTAGCTCGAAACCGAGCGAGAATCAAGCCATTCCTTCGCAGGGGCGAATCCGCATCGTCCCGATGCGGCATCGTCGCGCGCGGCGGTACGAATCCATTGTTCCCCGAGCTTTTCGTTCTTCGGCACGCCGCGCCCTTCGTAGAGCATGCGGCCGAAGGCGTTTTGGGCGAGCATGTTGCCCGCCTCCGCCGCCTCGGAAAAAAGCCACGCCGCCTGCTGCAAGTCGCATTCGTCGACGCCAAGACCGTCTCTCGCGCACACGCCCAGGTAGTAGGTTGCCGCAGCGTTGCCTTTCACCGCCTGCGCACGCAGGATGGGAACAGCCTCTCCATAACGCCCCGCGTTGAACGCATCCAGGGCATCGATGAAATCGCGGCCCGATTCGTCGGCCAGAGCATGATCGGCAAACGCGCCGCATTCGCATGCCAGACGAAGACACTCTTGCACAGCCTCGCTGACCAGTCGATATTCGTATTCGTCGCGATCGAGCGGAAGAAGACGCTCGAGCTTCGCGGGATTGGGACGATCGACCTGATGCAGGGCCAAGCCCCTCGTCAAGGCATCGCGCACGCGCTCGTCCATATGGGAAAACGCGGCATTGCACGCTCTTTCGATCGAATCCGGAGCCACCTCCAGAGAAAAGCGTTCCTCCGCCATGCGTGCAGCCTTCTCAGCAACAGCCGCCACGCGCGTTGGAGGCGATTCCGAAATCAAGAAGGCGAGTTGCCCGGTTCACGTCGATCACGATATTGGACGGCTTTATGTTGCGATGCACATCCACGCGGCGCGAATGGCAGCAATTCGCCGCAAACCGCACAATGGGGGCCATGATGAGCAGGGCGTCTTCCAGGAACATGCCGTGCCCGGTTCTACGCCGAACATCCTCCATAAGCTCGGACAGGCTGGTCCCTTCGACGAATTCCATGAGCATGGCCCAGCGCTGCACACCTCCATGCTCCACCAAGCCCACCGCGTAAGGAGAAGGGACCGTCAGGTCGTCTTCATGGGCCACGAGCATATCCCATTCCGTATAGGAGTCCTCTCGCATGGAGAAAACCTTCAGGGCACACGGTGCCGAATCCGAAGAATCATCCGAAAACACCGAGACCCGAAATACCTCCCTTTGTCCTCCGCGTACGACCGAATGCTCCACGGATAAGCAGACCATGCCGCTCAGCAGGGAAAACGGCGATTCTCGCATGCGGTCGACCCTAAAACGGGCCAACGAACCGTCCAATACCGCCGATGCGCGGTGACTTTCTTCCGCGCCGTTCGCATCTGTCTGTTCCGTCCAACCGTGCGAGTTGCCCGAACTAGCCGCAGAGGCCATGGCCGCCCCCGTCCTCCCCGATTCCGAACAAGCGAACGTGCTCGGCAATTTTCAGCAACGCACCACGCCCCGATTCCACGACGTCTTTCGCCTCCGAAGCCGATGCGCCCAACCATAAGAAATCGCCCGGCTTGACCGTAACCGCAGGACTCGCATCGACCATCGACCCTTCGCCGCCCGCCACGGTTCCGTTCGTGGACCCGAGGTCGTAATACACCCAGCGTCCGCCCGTCTCAACCAACACGCCATGGCAAGCCGACACGCGACGAAACGATTCCGTAAGATGAAAAATCTCCCGCTTTTTGCCACCGAGCACATCGGACAGATCGGACGCCGCCTCTTCGTAGCGCTCCATGCGAGCGGAG
>USEQ01000046.1 GCA_900553655.1 uncultured Slackia sp.
AATCGCCCGAGGGGCATGCAGCCACTGGTGCGTTTGACGCCGCTGCCGTGCTTGCCGCCCTCGATGCAAACGGCGCCGTGCCGACTGTTCGGCTGCACCATGAAATCTATCTTGGCGACCCACGCCGCACGAGGCCCGAAAACCTTAAGACGGTCATTCGCCACCCCGTTCGCCGTGCGTAGGGGTTTGCTATTTCGCGATTGCTGAGCGGGACTCGCTGGGGTTTGCGTGGCTATCTCTTTTCTGCATAGAGGTCTATGACGAGCATGGTGAGCCATACCATGGCCGATAGTCCATCATCTTTCAGGTCGGCTATACGTCCGTTTCGGGCAGCCAGTCGATGAGGTTGACGATGCGCACGCCCGTTTCCGTGATTCCCGTGCGGTAGTGGTCGAGCGTGAGAACGGTTTTCGGGAAGGAATCGGGTAGGCCTTCGAAGGGGGCGAGCTCTCGCTCGTACGTGGCATCGTCTGCCATCGAGGCGGTGACCTGGATATATTCCTTTTCTCCATTCTTTCCGTAAGCAACGAAGTCGATTTCCCCCGCGCGCAGGACACCCACTTTCGGATGAAGCTTGCGGCGTTTGAGTTCGTTGAAAACGACGCATTCAATCTGTGCGCCGAAATCGCCGGGAGAGAAGCGGGACATGATATTTCTCAGGCCGTTGTCGACAGGGTAGAGTTTCCTCTGCGGCCTGAGCACCTGCTTCCCTGCAAGGCCCGTCTGCTCACATTCGTCAAGGATGAAAGCGTCGAAAAGAGCCTTCAGGTAATTGTCGACGGTTTCCGACGAAGTCTTACGCCCTGCGCTTGCGAGCGTGTTCACGACGGCGCGGGTGGAATAAAGATTTCCCGACGTGGAAAAGGTGGAGCGAACGAGCTTTGAAAGAAGGTCGAAATCCGCGATGGAGGCATGCATGGCCACGTCGTTGAGCACGATCGTCTCGTAAATGGTTTCGAGCAGGCCGGCCAGCTGCTCTTCCGTACGCTCGGGCAGGTCGAACTGAGCGGGCATGCCGCCGTATCGTACGTATTCGGCGAACGCGGCATCGATGTTTGCGAACGTGACGTTCCGTGCGTTTGCAAATGAGAGGAATTCCGCAAACGAAAGAGGCTGCACGAGGATTTGCGCGTAGCGCCCGCCGAGCAACGTGGCAAGGTCGGACGAGAGAACGTGTGCGTTCGAGCCCGTAATGTAAGCGTCGATGTCTTCTTGGGTATGCAGGCGCCGCACCACTTTTTCCCAGCAGGACACATCCTGTATTTCGTCGAGGAATACGTAGAACATGCGGTCGGCGTTTCGCTTCGACAGTGCGTCGGCGAGTTCCCGTTCGAGCCATTCTGCCGTGGGGGAAAGGGGAATACCGAATTGGTCCATGCGGCGATAGAAGACATTGGCCTTTCCGACGTCGGCTTGCGCTTGTTCGGCAAGATTGCCCATTAAGGAAGATTTGCCGCAGCGGCGCACGCCGGTGATTACTTTGATATCGGTGCTGCTCTTGTGCTGCTGAAGCTCGTTCTCGTAAAACGGTCGATGAACATATGCGGTCATGGCTGCTCCAAAAAAATGTCAGGTCAACTCGACAATCATGGTATATAAGATACAAATGTCGAGTCAACCTGACAATTTGCTTTTGAAAATACAAAATATCGAGTAAATCTGACGTTTTGTTGTAGTGTCTCGCGCTGCGTGTCCTTTCGTCAGAAATGAATTATTGCCAAGTTTTATTGGCATCTTTATACTTGCGGTGACAATAAAACTTGGCATGATTGGGGACAGCCATGGATAGGGACGAAATTCTCGCTCAAAGTCGCTTGGAAAATCGGCGTTGGGACGAGTGTGAGCGCAGGATGGCCGACGAGGCCGGCACCTGGGGAATAATCGCTGTTGCGGCGGCGGTCGTCTGCGTCTTTCTCATCCGCATGTTCTCCGAGGGTAGGAACCCGTACGACCTGCTTGCCATTCTATTCGTGTACCTTGCCGCCGCGAACGCCTATAAATGGAATAAGACCAGGTCGAGATGGACACTTCTGGTGACGATGCTATACGCCGTTGTCGCTATCGGGTCGCTATGCGCCTATGCGATTGCGGGTTGATGCAGCCATGAAGGAATCGTTGGTCTTGAAGAATTCCCTGAGAGAGGCGCGCCGTCAGCGTGGTCTCTCTCAAGTGCAGCTTGCCGAGTTGACGGGGGTGTCCCGAAACACAATCAGCTCCATCGAAACGGGGCAATTCAACCCCACGGCGAAGCTTGCGCTCATTCTTTGCATTGCGCTCGACAAAAAATTCGAGGAGCTTTTCTACTTTTAAGGGCTTAGTGGCACGAAGGCGTTCGCGCAGCGCATGCGAGGGCCGCCGTTCGTGTTGCGCATCAGCGATAGGGGCGACCTATCGGCACTTAACACCTAGACGCCGCAAAATGAACGCAAGACGTCAAGGCGGGGCTGGAGGTCTTCTTCAAGTCGGTCGGCAATATAAGGGGTTGATTTAAGAACCGCCCCCATTTGTCCGTTCCCTGCTTTTCGCAAGGCAGGGACGATCTCATTGACAAGCGGTTTCGCCAGATTGCGAAGCGATGATTCCGAAATGCCAAGCTGAAGGGCCAACGCGTGAAAATTGTCGGGCGATATTGCGTCGATGTCTCGTTCTCCCCCTAGCGCGAACGCCATGTCGCGGCTGAACCTCGGAAAATATGTGGTGCTGACGAAATCGTAGGCGGGCGCTAGCGAGGTCCGGGGCTTTCCCTTCCCCCTCCCTTCGTGATAGACAATCGAAAAATTCTTGAGATGGGCATCGCAATTTCCAATCAGATACGAGAAGCAGATTTGCTGCGCGAAGGATATGACGTCGCGTGCTGGTTGAGCGCTTTCTTGTTTCAGGAGTTCCGCGATGCATGAAACGGTGCTCCCGGATAGTTCGACATACTTCGACCCGGGTGTAATGCCGAGCGCCTGAGCAAGGTCTTCCTGATGGAGTCTTGTGACCTGCATATTTCTTTCGGTATTTCTGACAATGCGGTCGAATCGCTCAACGACTAAAACTGGTTTTCCGAAATCAAGAAGGGCGACTTTGGCTGTGGGTATTCCAAGTTGTGCTGCGGTTTTCATGCAAAGATATTCAAGCTCGGGCACGTCGAGAAGGTGGCTTGTTTTCAATATGTGAGTCGTCCCCGCGAATCCTTGAGGTCTGAACCAGCCTTCGTCCATGGCGGCTGACGGCAGGTGCGCCAGTCCGATTTTGTTTTGGGTTCCTGCGAGGGAGAGACGAGAAGCGATGCTCTCGTTTGCCATCTCGCAATCGTTTTTAAAGAGGGCCTTGAATTCACTCTTCGACAGAGCTTCGTACGACTCGGGAACGCCGACAAAGGGTTGCCCTTCTTCGTGCACAACGATATCGCCGATGCACTCACGCCCGCAGGGTTCCAGTATGGATAGATAGTCGCTTTCTGACGTCTGCAATTCAGCAGCAAGGGTTTGCCGTGCGGCTCCTTCTGCGATAAGCCCCTCGAAGTATGGTTTGAATTGCGCCTCTTTGAATGGCTCTCGTCTCAATGGGAGGGAGAGGGATAAGGGTTGGGCGTCGGGGCTTTCCAGATACGATGCGTCGTATTCGAATATGCTTTCATTAGGCGATATTCTGCCTATAAGGCATGGCTTGCAGGAGAGAAGACGGAAAATCTCAAGGGTTCGCATCGCTATCTCTTTTCTACATAAAGGTCTATGCCGAGCATGGTGAGTATGCGGATGGCTTTCTCTATTTCGGCGGTGGGCTTTCCGTTTTCAAGATTGGAGAGATAGGTGATGCCGACGTTCGCGAGCCCGGCGAATTCGGCCTGAGTGAAGCCCTGACGCCGGCGTTCTTCGCGGATGATTCGCCCGATTTCCTGCGTGTTTTCGACGTGAATCATGAGTCTCCTTATGCGTTCGCATAAATGATGGCTTTGCAAATTGTATTTTATGCGAACGCATAAATCAAGCTGGCTTCTGTGTCTTTTTATGCGTTCGCATAAATTTACCGTAATGCGCGGGCGCAGGAGCTTGCCGACCGCGTCTCCGTCTCGCGCGCAACGCTTTCTCGTCTCGAAAACGGCGACCCGTCCGTGAGCTTCGAGACGTTTTTGCGCGTATGCCAAGGCGTCGGCATGCTCGACAAAATTCCCGAGGCGGTCGACCCTTATGAAACGGACCTCGGCCGAATCAGGGCCGACCAAGCCCTTCCGCAGCGCGTTCGTTGCGTCGTCGGTAGGACGTCTTAGCGTCCCCACACCTCTTCGGCGATTTCTTTGACGAGCGCGATCTTCGCCCACTGCTCGTCTTCGGTGAGTTTGTTGCCTATTTCGCAGCTTGCGAAACCGCACTGCGGCGACAGGCTCAGACGCTCCAACGGCACGATTTCTGCCGCTTCGTGGATGCGGTCGATGACGGTCTGCTTGTCCTCAAGCTCGGCTCGCTTCGTGGTGATGAGCCCCAGCACGACCTCTTTACCTTCGGCGATATGCTTCAGCGGCTCGAATCCGCCGGAGCGTTCGTCGTCGAATTCAAGATAGAACGCATCCACGTTTTCATGGGCGAACAGCACGGGCGCCACGAAATCGTACGGACCGCTGCTGGCGTACGTGGAGTGGTAATTGCCGCGGCAGACGTGCGTGGTGACAATCAGGTCGTCGGGCCTATCCTCGAGCGCCAGATTGTTCACGCGCAGGTATTTCTCAGCTTCGGCTTCCGGGGTGGAACCCGTGGCGCGGATGGCGGCTTGGAAGCCTTCGTCGACCAGCGCGCCCCAGGTACAGTCGTCGAACTGCAAGTGACGGCACCCTGCAGCGTACAACTCGGCAATCACGGTGCGATACGCGGCGCCGATGTCAGCGAGCAGCTCGTCTTCGTCGGGGTAGAAGCTTTTCGTGCGCTCGGTTGCTGCTTCGTCGCGATAAAGCTCAAGTACAAGTTGGGCAGGGGCGGGGATGGTCTGTTTGGCCACGTGGCCTTCGCTTTCGAACTGCTGAACAAACTTGAAATGTTCGACGAAGGGATGGCTTTCTCCCGTAATCTTTCCGGTCAGGACGGCCGAACCCTTGGTCGTTTCCTCGCCCACGAAGAAGTAGCCGTGGTCGAGCTCGACGTGCTCGACGCCATGGAGTCCCCACACAAAGTCGAGGTGCCAGTAGGAGCGGCGGAATTCGCCGTCGGTGAGGAACGGCAGGCCTGCAGCCTTTTCTTTTTCAATCAGCTCCGCGATGCATTCGTTCTCGACGGTTTCGAGCGCAGCATCGTTGATAGTGCCGACAGCGTGCTGGGCGCGAGCGTCCTTAAGGCGTGCGGGTCGAAGAAAGCTGCCGACGACATCATAGTGGCAGGTGGCGGGCTTGGTCATGGTGAATCCTCTCATCGGATGTGCGGTGGAATGTTCGATGCTGAGGAGTATGACGTTTGTGCGTGCAATTGGGAAATACAAGAAAGTAGGCGTATGCCATAGGAAAAACCTATGGCAAAAAGGCGTCGCCCGGGACGTGTCTGCGGATTGCCTCAAGATACGCTTTGCCGTAGCGAGAAAGCGTTGTCCCCTTGCGGGTGATCACGCCGATTTCCATGTGTTCGTCCGCTTCGAGGGGCAGCGCGATGATGTTTTCGCCGTTGAGTTCGTGGCTGATCACACCCGAGCACACCGTGTAGCCGTTGAGGCCTATGAGCAGGTTGAACAGCGTCGCACGGTCGCGCACGCGGATGTTCTTGCGGCGATCGAGGGTGGATGCCGGCTCTTCCGAGAAGTAGAACGAATTGAAGTCACCCTGCTCATAGGAAAGATAAGGGTAGTCGTCCAGGTCGTCGAAGGTGACCGAGGCGCGTCCCGCCAACGGATGCGACGAGCAGACGAACACGTGCGGCGCGGCGGTGAACAGCGGCTTGAATTCCAGCTCTTCGGCACGCAGCATCTTGCCGATGACTTCGCGGTTGCGGTCGCTCAGGTAGATTACGCCCAGTTCGCTTTTCATGCGCGCCACGTCTTCGATGATTTCGTGCGTCTGCTCTTCGCGAATCGTGAAATCGTAATGCGACGCGTCGAAGGCGCGAATGACGTCGACGAATGCGTTCACCGCGAACGAGTAATGCTGGCACGATACGGCGAAACGAGGCGAGGGCTTGGCGTTGTTTTTATAGCGCTCTTCGAGCAACTCCGCCTGCTCGAGCACCTGGCGAGCGTACCCAAGAAACGTCTGGCCTTCGTCGGTGGCGATAACACCCTTGCTTGTGCGCTCGAACACGGTGACGCCCATTTCGCGCTCAAGATCTCGGATTGACGCGGTAATGCTCGGCTGCGAGACGAACAGCCGTCGCGCGGCTTCGGTGATGCTGCCGCATTCCGCGACGGTGACAAGATACTTGAGCTGCTGGAGTTTCACGATATCCTCTTTCCTCCGGTGTGTCGTTGGCATTATCGCGCAATCGCTTTCCTTCGCAACAAAACGTCAACATTGCATGGAGCCTTTCCGAGCTTCGGTTGACAGCGTGAAGGCTGGTACTACAATCCTCTTTAGCACTCATACGTCTTGAGTGCTAAAGAGTGTAGCGAAGAAGGGCGCGTGGCTGGGCTGCCGCCCCGCATCACCGTTCCGCAGCGGGTCACGCCGCAACGCCGTCGCATGCGGTTTCGTTCGCTTCGTCATCTAAGGTAATAACGTTGCGGGTTCGCCCGCGCGATGCATGAAAGAAGGCTTCATTCTATGAAGAAATTCAAGACAGAGAGCAAAAAGCTGCTCGACCTCATGATCAACTCGATTTACACCAACAAGGAAATCTTCCTGCGCGAGCTTGTCTCCAACGCGTCCGACGCCGTGGACAAGCTCTATTTCAAAAGCCTGACTGATTCCGACGTCAAGGTGGGCAAGGACGAGCTAGCTATTCATGTGGCCTTCGACCGCGACGCTCGCACCGTCACGGTGTCCGACTCTGGCATTGGCATGACCAAAGACGAGCTTGAAAAGAACCTGGGCACCATCGCGCATTCTGGCAGCCTTGAGTTCAAGACCGACAACGCCGAGGCTCAGGGCGACGACGTGGATATCATCGGCCAGTTCGGCGTGGGCTTTTACTCCGCTTTCATGGTGGGCAAGGAAGTCCGCGTGACCTCGCGCGCTTACGGCTCCGACGAGGCGTGGTGCTGGGTCAGCGACGGCGTCGAAGGATACACGATTGAAGCCGCCGAGCGCGCCAGCCACGGCACCGACGTGGTGATTGTCCTTAAAGACAACTCTGATGAAGAGAACTACGACACCTACCTGTCCGAATGGGGCCTGAAGAACCTCATCAAGAAGTACAGCAACTACGTGCGCTATCCCATTCAGATGGAGTGCGACAAGACGCGCGAGCTGCCCAAGCCCGAAGACGCCGGCGACGATTACAAGCCCGAGTTCGAGCACTACACCGAAACCGAAACCATCAACTCCATGATTCCCATCTGGAAGCGCAGCAAGTCCGACGTGACCGAGGAGGAATACAACGAGTTCTACAAGTCCGATTTCCACGATTTCGCTGATCCGGTGCGCACCATCAAGGTGCATGCGGAGGGCGCTCTGACCTACGATGCGCTCATGTTCATCCCCAGCCGCGCGCCGTATGATTTGTACAGCAAGGACTTCAAGAAGGGCCTGGCGCTCTACAGCTCCAACGTCATGATCATGGAGAAGTGCGAGGAGCTTCTGCCCGATTACTTCAACTTCGTGCGCGGCGTGGTGGACAGCCAGGACCTGCAGCTCAACATCTCTCGCGAAACGCTGCAGCATAACAGCCAGCTGCGCGCGATCGCCAAGAAGCTCGAGAAGAAGATCAAGAGCGAGCTGGCGAATATGCGCGATAACGACCGCGAGGCCTACGAGGCGTTCTTTGAGCAGTTCGGCCGCGGCCTGAAGTAAAGCATCTACGCCAGCTACGGCATGAACAAGGGCGAGCTGGCCGACCTGCTGCTCTTCTATTCTGCCAAGGAGCAGAAGATGATCACGCTCGACGAATACATCGCCGCCATGCCCGAGGGGCAGGAGTCCATCTTCTATGCCGCCGGCGAATCGGTGGAGCGCCTGGCGAAGATGCCGGTGGTGAAGGCCGTCATGAACAAGGGCTACGACGTGCTTCTGTGCACGCAGGACGTGGACGAATTCTGCTTCCAGGCCATGATGGGATACGGCAAGCCCGCTTCCGA
>USEQ01000047.1 GCA_900553655.1 uncultured Slackia sp.
GAGATCTAGAGGGTGACTGGAGTTCAGACGTGTGCTCTTCCGATCTCAGGAACGAACCTCGAAATCGACCTCGACAACCGAAGACACGCTGCGCGGGGCCAGGGTTTCGCCGCACGCATCGGGCAATGTTTCGCCGTAGACATCAACGAGGCGTTCATGAAGCCCTTTCGACGCCATACCGGGGATACCGCCCGTCACCGCGCACGCGCCGATCGCGATAAGCGTGCCGGCACGCTCCCTCCACCGTTCGACGCAACGACGACTCTCCTCGGTCGTCACCGCCCCCTCTATGACGACAACGTCCACATCGCCTTCTGGTTCGGGAGCACTCGAGGCCAGCTGCCAGTAGCGAAGGTCGATTTGACCAAGCACATCGAGCAGATGAGCCTCATCGTTGGTGATTTGCAACTGGCAGCCGAAGCAGCTTGCCAGGCCGACGACAACTACGCGAGCAGGCGCGTTTTCATGAAACTGTGAGCATGTCATTCTACATCGACCCCTGAATATTTTTGGCTTCCCAATAGTTGAACACAGGACCGTCAATGCAAACGTACTGATGCCCTACCTGGCAGTGACCGCATTTACCCATGCCGCATTTCATATGACGCTCGAAGCTCATATAGATGCGATCGTACGGGATGCCTTTCTTGCGCATTTCCTCGACGACAAAGCGATACATGACCGGAGGTCCGCACAACACGCCGAAGGTGTTTTCAGCATCGACCTCGATAGACTCGAAAGGCTTGGTCACCAGGCCCACTTCCCCATCCCAGCCTTCTTCGTAGTTGTCGACCGTAAGATGCAGGTCGAAGTCGCGACGATGCTTCCACATCTCAAATTGGTTGCGGAACATCACTTCGCGAGGATTCTTCGATCCGTAAATGATCGTGACCTTTCCGAAAGCGTGGCGCTCGTCGTGAATGTAGTTGATAAGCGATTTTAGCGGCGCAATACCCAAACCGCCCGCAACGAGCAGGATGTCGTGCCCTTTCATTTCCTCGAACGGAAAACCTCGACCGAAAGGCCCGCGAATCCCCACCACATCACCGCATTGCATGGCGTGCAGCGCCTCGGTGAAGCGTCCCGCGCGACGAACGCAGAGCTCGATGAAGCCCTGTTTAGAAGGGGCCGAGGAGATAGAGATCGGAGCCTCTCCCACCCCGAAGATGGACAACTCGACGAACTGGCCGGGATCTTGATGAAACGCCGAGCGAATGCGCTCGTCGATCAGACGAAACTCGAAGAGCTTCTCCGTGGCGGTAAGATCGGTGATGGATGTGATGCGAGCCGGCCAGGGTCTGTAGGGGTTTTCCGCCATAAGCTCTTCGCCTGTTTTGACGTGATGAGCGAAATCTAGCGGTTCTACCTGGACGGACGTCATGAGAGCATGGCTATTCGGCATCGTTGGCCTCCTTGCTGAGAACGGCCGACGAACGCGTCTTTTCGTCGAAGAATTTGAAGACTTCAATGGGGTTGATGTTTACCTTGCAGGCATTCACGCAGCGGCCGCAGCCGACGCACAGCATGGATCCGTGCTTGACCTTGAATCCGTTGAGTTTGTGATACATGCGGTGGCGAACGCGCCCCCGCTCGTCAGCGCGGAAATTATGGCCGCCGGCAACACGAGCAAAATGAGGACTGTTACAGCTGTCCCACACGCGCACGCGCTCTCCCGTTTTCGCATCAGGAGAAAGGATGTCTTTGATGTCGAAGCACATGCACGTAGGACACACGGCAGCACAGGCCGTGCAATTCAGGCAGCGCGAGCCGAATTCCGCCCAGAAGGGGTCGGAATGGTAGGTGTCCATGAGCATGGCGATATCCTGCACATTGGGAATGCTGCCATCGAAAGCGGCGGTGCGTCTATGCGTGGCGGCCGCGAAAAGAGCTCGGTCTTCGTCCGTCGCCTCACGCAGATGCGTGCTTTCTTCCAAAATTTCAGCGGCAGCGACAGAGGAGATAGAGACCCAGTAGCGATCGCCGAGGTCCTGCAGGAAAAGATCATAGCCTCGAGGGGCCTCGTCAGCGTCCACTCGGTGGCAGAAGCAATTCTGCGTAGGCATGCAGCCAACGCCGACGATCAATGTCGCTTCGCGACGGGCACGATAATATGGATCGCCGTAGCGGCTATCGAGGAAAACCACATCGAGGCGCTCGATGGCATTGAGGTCGCACGGATGCACGCCGAAGAGCACGCGCGGTTTGATATCTATCTCGAAATCGACTACGTCGTTTGACGCTACGTCAAATTTAAATAGCGTTTCCTCGGATGGAAGGAAATACTTCTTGGGTGATGCGATGGTGGTCGGGTAATCCAGCATAACATCGCTCGGATCATCGATCACATCGAAAATGTAGCCCGGGTCATGCTTGACCGGGGCTACAAGTTCGTATGAATCCATGAATGCGCGGATTAACGACGGTAAATCATCGGCATCGATAATGCGGTAGAGCACACGCTCCTCCTCTTACGCAGGGATACGCTCGATGGCCCGATGCGTCGCTGGAGAAAACTACGCGCCGAAGAACACGCCGATTTCGCGCTCGGCGGACTCAGGAGAATCGGAGCCATGGATGACATTTTCGTCCATAATGAGACCGAAATCGCCACGAATCGTGCCAGGGGCTGCTTCTGCAGGGTTGGTGGCGCCCATGAGCGTGCGCATCTTCTTGACAGCGCCTTCGCCGGAAACGACCATCTTGACCACGGGGCCGCTGGTGATGTACTCGATCAGGCCGTTATAGAAGGGCTTGCCCTCATGCTCGGCGTAGTTTGCCGCAGCCTGCTCGGGGGTGACCATGCCGAGCTCCATGCGCTCGATGGTCAGGCCGGAGCGCTCGATGCGAGCGATGATCTCGCCCATATGACGATTGCGAACGGCGTCGGGCTTGAGCATGGAATAAGTCTTCTCGATTGCCATTGTTTTTCCTTTCTTGTTATTCGCCTTGCGACGATGTAAACACGTATTGAAGCCAAGCGAGCCCGCAACGGACTCGCTCTGCATGCGCTATTGGTTCGACGGGAACGACATCTCGATGCTGGAAACCTTCCAGCCGATCAGGTCGCGGACCATATCGACGCGATAGTCGACATCGCCGCCCTCCTCCGTTTTCGCGGAAACGTACACGGTGGAGTTAGACATGCTCTTGTCCACACCGTCAATCGTGATGTTGCCATCCTGGACAACGCCGCGCATTGCGGCATCGATGTTGTCCTGACCCACCGATTCGACAAAATACTGAGAAGCGTTCTGCGTGTCGGAGAATAGGCTGCGGGCGACGGATTCCTGCGTGGGATAGCCCCAGCCCTGGGTATAGAGGAACACGCATCCGGCGGCCGCGATCAGCAGCAGCGTGAAGATGAACACGAGAATCTTCAAGCCGACGTTGCGGCGCTTGCGATCCTGGCGCGCAAGACCCTTCGAGTAGCGCTCGAGTTCTTCGTCGCTTGCGTTGAAGAAGCGCTCATCGCCCGAAGCATAACCGTCCGGCACGTCGTAGCCGTAAGCATCGGCGGGATAATACTGCGGGTCGGCAGCATAGGAGTCATAGCTGTAGTACTCGTCCTGGGGAAGAGGAGCGCCGTCAGCCGCAACGTCCAAGCCGGACATATCGTTTTCAGGCTCAGGCACGACGATAGGCTGCATCGCGGCGGTGCCGGTGGCGACAGCCTGGGCGGCACGGCCATAATCGACGCTTGCGGAGTCGCTGAGGAAGTATGTCTTGTCGGCAAGGGCGGCCTCGAAGGCGTTCATGGCCTGCTGCATCTGATTGCAGGCAACGTAGGCCTGGCCGAGGTTCGCATACATTTTATTGCGCGTGGCCGGATCCATGTCGAACTGCAGGGCGCTTTCATAGGACTGCACCGCATCGGCGGGGCGATCGAGCGCCATGAAGCACACACCGAGATTCAGCAGAGCCTTCGTGGGATCGGGGTTGTTGGTGTCAAGAGCCGCCTCACGAAACGCCACGCCGGCCTCGGCATTCTTGCCCAGCTTGAGCAATGCATTGCCCAGGCCCAAGTACGCTTTATACGGAGCATCGTATTTTGCGTCGGACACGGCAATTTCGAAATGAGAGACGGCGTTTTCGTAGTCGTGCAAAAACGCATACGCCTTGGCAAGGTTGCAATTGACCGCACCGCACGCATCGTAGGCGGTATCAGCGGTTGCCTGCGTATAGGCATGGATAGCCTCGCCGAAATCCTTCATCTGCAAGAAGCAGTTGCCAATTTGATGGTAGATATAGCCCAACTCGCCCGGACCCTTCTGAATGGAGGGGTCGGTGAGGCACTGGTTGAACAAAGCCAACGCAGTCTGGAAATCGCGAGCTTTGTATGCCTCGCGTGCTTGGGCGATATATTCGTTATCCATAGGTTCTTCCTTCAATGCCGAGGCGACGTTTGCATGCGCTGCGACGTTTAGTCGGCGTTCTCTATTTCGACGGTTTCGATGACGTCGCCGACACGAAGCTCGGAGATGACGTCTTTGCCTTCGATGGTCTGGCCGAACACGGTATAGCCGGAATCGAGGTTATGCTGGGGGCCGAGACACAGGTAGAACTGAGAGCCCGCGGAATCGGGATTCATGGAACGTGCCATGGCGAGCGCACCGTCTTCGTGGGAATTATTGGGATTCGTGGTGTATTCCTGCTTGATGGTGTAGCCGGGACCGCCCGTACCCAATCCAGCGAACGGATTGCCGGCGGCAGCGACGACCTGATCGGAATCGAGGTCGCGCGTATTGGGGCAACCGCCCTGAATTACGAAGTTAGGAACATAGCGATGGAACTTCAGGTTGTCATAGAAGCCCTTGCGAGCAAGCTCGACGAAGTTGCCCACATGAATGGGTGCGTCATTGCCTGCAAGCTGCACGCGAATTACACCCTTGGAAGTCTTGATGACGGCGATCTCGCTGCCGTTAGGCTGATACTCGGGGGTATACATAGCCATGCTCATGTGCTCCTTCTCTTGCCTGTTCGTCCAAACGCCGACACGCACCTTATCCTGCCGTGCAGAGGCCCGGCCGGCATGCTGGTGCCCCCTACAGGATTCGAACCTGCGGCTTTCTGCTCCGGAGGCAGACGCTCTATCCCCTGAGCTAAGGGGGCACATTAGCGTTCGAAATTATACGCTAAAATGTACGAATACGAGAAAAGAGGTCACATGCGTGAAGAAATAACCATAGAACGCCTTTCTTACGGCGATGCCGCCATAGGAAAAGCAGCGGATGGAAAAACCGTTTTCGCCTTCGGAGGGTGCCCGGGCGATAAAGCTATCGTTGAAATAACCGCAGATAAAGGTACGTATTACGAAGGAACGGTCGTGGATGTGACCGAGGCTTCCCCCCATCGCGTGTCACCCTCGTGCCCTTATGCCGAGATATGCGGCGGATGCGGCTGGCAGCATATTTCCTACGATTGCCAACTCATAGAAAAGCGCGAAAACGTCATTTCCCAGCTTGTCCGCACCGCCGGCATCGACGAGGAGAAGGCTCGGAGCCTCGTTCGCGATACCGTGCCGTCCAAGCGTACCATGGGATATCGCAACAAGCTCGAATTCGGCTGCGGCCGCGATGCGCGAGGCGGATTCGTCGTAGGACCATACAAGAAGCACACCAATGAGATTCTCCCCATTGACAGCTGTCCTTTGGCCCATAAGGGAATCGAAAAAGCCCCCAAGGCGATTCGCGGGGCGCTTCGCTTCCTCAGCGGATCGAGCGACCTGGGAATCTATCGTATCGGAATTCGCCGGTCGATTCGGACTAACGATCTCGAAGTAGCCCTGTGGACGAACACAGGGTCGTTTCCACGCACCGCGGTGGCGAAGACGCTTTCACAAGCCGTCAAGGCAACCAGCATCGTGCGCGTCATGACGAGCGACAAGGGCAAGGCGCGCAAGCTGAAAGGCGTCGAAGTGCTCGGCGGCAAAGGGTACTGGACCGAACGCGTCTGCGACACGGAATTCAAGGTAAGCGCCCCGTCATTTTTCCAGGTCAACACCGCCCAGGCAGAGAAGCTCGTCGCGCTCGCCCTCGAAGGGCTCGAGCTTGAAGACGACGCCGTGGTGGCCGACCTGTACTGCGGCATAGGAACCTTCACGCTCCCCCTCGCCGACGCATGCGACACGGTATTCGCCGTTGAAAGCTACGGCAGCAGCGTCCGCGATCTTCGTCGCATAGCCGAAGAGCAGGGCTTCGACAACATCGAGGTCATCGGAGGAGACGCAGCACGCGAGCTGCCCGAGCTCGGAGAACTTGATGCGCTTTTGGTCGACCCGCCCCGCGCCGGGCTTGCCGCGGAAATCATCGGCAGCATTGCGCAGGCTAATCCGCACCGCCTCGCCTACGTAAGCTGCAACCCCGCCACCTGGGCGCGCGACGTCGCGCGCTTAGCGGGCGTCGGATACGAGCTCTCACGCGTGACGCCCGTGGATATGTTCCCGCAGACATACCACGCAGAAATCGTATCCATCTTCCAGCGAGAGGCCTAGGATCGCCAAGGGGCGCATAAAGCGTATACTGATGATTGGACAAGGGATGCGCCGTTGGATCTTACGCCGCGGACGCAAGCCGCGAACCGCAGGCGATTATGCCCCGTCGCATCCTTCCAACGAAAACCGTCCTTCTTCAGGACCGTTAAAGGAGGGCATCATGGCTCTTAGCAAAATCCTCGTTGCCTACGACGGATCGCAAGCAGGCGCCTCGGCACTCGACCTCGCCGCCGACATCGCCGGGACAAATCCCACCGTGAAGGTGGACATCGTCAACGTCGTCGCTATTCCACTGCTCACCGACGAGCAGCTCATCAGCTTCGCCTCTGTGCTCGAACTTATGGAACGCGACGCAAAAGAGCTCCTCGGAAAGGCCGTCGACCACCTCGACGAAATCGGCTTCGAAAACGAGGTCGAAACGTTCATGCTCAACGGCACCGACCCCGCAATCGAGATTTCGAAGCTCGCCGAGCAGGACTCTTACGATATGGTCGTCATTGGAAGCCGCGGCCTCGGCGGAATCAAGGGATACCTGGGTAGCGTGGGACACAAGCTGCTGAGCATTTGCAGCAAGCCCGTGCTCGTTGCAAAATAGCGCTTTCTCCAGACGGCATAGCGAGCTTCGCGGCCCGCTAGCTTCAGCCTTCGATAGACGCGCGACGCGCCCTGACACACCGCAAACTACGGCCCGCACGGTTGAAAAAACCGCGCGGGCCGTTTCGTCTTCTGTTTCGAAAACGCCGCCTTAGCGTTTAGCGCAGGTCGCACGCAGCGGGAAGCCCGTATGCGCCCTTTGCATGGAGCACTGCGTTTACTATGGCTTGCTGCATGGCCTCCGTTGCCACGATGGCAACCGCATCTGTTGAGCTTTCCACCTCGCCCGATGCGAAGGTGAATATGGCATCCCCGTCGTTGGAGGTGTGGACGGGCTTGATTGCGCGAGCATAGGCGTCATGCGTCGTCGAAGAAACCTTCGTCGCCTGAGCCTTTGTCAGCTTGGCGTTCGTGAGGACGACCCCGATCGTGGTGTTCTGCGTGACGCCGGCCCCTTCGACATGAGACGTTTCGGCCTCTGCGCCCAAATCATCGGGCCGCCCATCGGAAGAATCCGCCGTGAAAAAGACCTCGAGCGGGTCGAGGATACGTCCATCGTCCTGACAGCCCGCAAGCCACGAGCCCGAACGGTCGCATACGTTGCCAAGCGCGTTCACCGCCACGAGCGCAGCGACAATGACGTCGCCTTGGCGAAGGCAGCTATAGCCGAACCCCGATTTCATAGCCTGCTCGGGCCGGCCCATTTTTCCCACGGTCGCGCCGCATCCTGCGCCCACGTTTCCCTGCTCGAGGGAAGCCCTGGAGCCGTCTTTCCCGGCGGCAAACGACTCGAGGGCCGAACGGGCGGCCTTCGCCCCCATGGCTTTGTCGGGATGGGCGTTCTTCCCCACCAAAACGTCGAACAGACATGCTCCTGTCACGATGGGGATGCAAGCACCCCCGAGCCTG
>USEQ01000048.1 GCA_900553655.1 uncultured Slackia sp.
ACGGCACTACATCGTATCCGGGCCTTCCTGAGGGCATTCCGATTCGCGGTGTTGCGGGCGATCAGCAGGCGGCTTTGTTCGGGCAATGCTGCTTTGAGTCGGGGCGTGCCAAGAATACCTACGGCACGGGTTGCTTCATGCTCATGCATACTGGCAACGTGGCGGTTGAATCTTCCCACGGTCTGGTGAGCACGATCGCGGCGAGCGCGCCCGGTTCTTCGTGTCTTGAATACGCTCTCGAGGGAAGCGTGTTCGTGGCCGGGGCTCTTATTCAGTGGTTGCGTGACGAACTGGGTATCATTAAAAGCGCTCAGGAAAGCGAGGCTCTTGCCTTGACGGTTGAAGACTCGGCGGGGGTCTACATCGTGCCTGCGTTTACGGGGCTTGGTGCTCCCTACTGGGACGCCGATGCGCGCGGCGCTATATATGGTTTGACGCGCGGTGCCACGCGTGCGCACATTGTCCGCGCGGCGCTTGAGTCTCTTGCGTACCAGGTGGCTGATGTGGCGCGTACGATGGAGCAGGATTCGGGCATGAGAATTGACGAGCTGAATGTCGATGGCGGCGCTTCGGGCAACGATCTGCTCATGCAGATTCAAGCAGACATTCTCGGCGCCCAGCTTAATCGTCCTGCCGTCATCGAAAGCACTGGTCTTGGGGCGGCGTTTCTGGCGGGGTTGAACACGGGATTCTGGAAAGACCTGGACGAGGTACGCTCCATCCGCGCTCATGACGACCATTTCCTCCCTCGCATGGACTCATTGGCGCGCAGGCAACGCATGGCCGGATGGCATGACGCCGTAAGGCGCACGTTGTCTTCTTCGGACGAATAAATGCCGCACGCTACGCTTTTCGTGGTGCTCTTGGGTGTTTGGTGGGAGAGTCGGGCCATGGCATTCGCGTTCTTGCTATGATGGCTTGGTATGAAAAAGCGCTTGAGCGCGAAGAAAGGAACAGAGGAATGATTATTTCCATCGCAAGCGATCATGCGGGTTTCGACCAGAAGCAGGCGCTGGTCGATTATCTTGTGGGTCAGGGCTACGATGTGATCGACCGCGGCCCCGATAGCGACGACCGTGTCGACTATCCCGATTACGCGGCCGCCGTGGCCCATGATGTGTCTGGCGGCACCGCCGATCGAGGCGTGCTCGTGTGCGGCACCGGCATCGGCATGGCTTTGGCCGCCGATAAAGTGGTCGGCATTCGTGCCGCCAATGTTATCAACGTTCAGTTCGCAGAGCTGTGCCGCCAGCATAACGATGCTAACGTTGTCACGTTGTCGGGCCGTTTTGTCGAGCTGGAAGAAAACAAGAAGATCGTGGACGCGTTCCTCACCACGAAGTTCGAAGGTGGTCGTCATGCTATGCGCGTGGCGAAAATCATGAAGCTCGACGCCGAAGGCGGAGCTACGATCGGCGCCGATGGCAACGTGCGCCGCGTATAAACAGGCAAGTTGAAAATCGGTCGCTTCGGCGGCCGATTTTACATTTGAAAGGTATGTGTGTGGAAGCGCGCCGTCGGCATGCTTCTAGATAAGCCCCGTCTGAAGCGGTGGTAAGATAAACAGATTCGTTGTGCTTGCGGCCTTGACGGCCGCAGCGAGTGAAAGAAAGGATGTATCCATGCCTTTTTCCTATCTGGACAAAGATCCTCAGGTGGCTGCCGCCGTCTCCGCAGAGCTTTCGCGCCAGCGCGATTCAATCGAGCTTATCGCGTCAGAGAACTTCACGAGCCCGGCAGTGATGGAGGCCATGGGCAGCGTCCTTACCAATAAATACGCCGAAGGCTATCCTGGGAAACGCTACTACGGCGGCTGCGAAAAGGTCGACCTGGTGGAAGAACTCGCCCGCGAACGCGCGAAGGAGCTTTTCGGCGCCAAATTTGCCAACGTGCAGCCTCATAGCGGTGCAAACGCGAATCTTGCTGCGTATTTCGCGCTCATTCAGCCGGGCGATACGGTGCTGGGTATGAGCTTGGATAACGGCGGTCATCTCACGCATGGTTCGTCGGTCAACTTTAGCGGCAAGCTGTATGATTTCCACGGCTATGGCCTGACGGACGATGAGACCATTGATTACGACGCCATTGAGCGTATGGCCGATGAACTCAAGCCCAAATTGATCGTCGGCGGCGCCTCTGCGTATCCTCGCGTGATCGATTTCGAGCGCATGGCCGACATCGCCCATCGTCACGGTGCATATTTCATGGTGGACATGGCTCATATTGCGGGCCTTGTCGCCACGGGCGCACATCCCAGCCCCGTTCCGTATGCGGACGTCACCACCACCACCACGCACAAGACGCTTCGCGGTCCGCGCGGCGGCCTTATTTTGTGCAATGACGAGGAAATCGCCAAGAAGATAGACAAAGCGGTGTTCCCGGGAAGCCAGGGCGGCCCGCTCATGCATGTAATCGCAGGCAAGGCTGTTGCTTTCGGCGAAGCGCTGCAGCCCGAATTCAAGACCTACATCGACAAGGTGGTGGCGAACTGCGCCGCTATGGCGGAGGGCCTCATTGCCGGCGGCCTTCGCCTGGTTTCCGGCGGCACGGATAATCACCTGTGCCTCGTGGACTTGACTCCTGCTGATGTCACGGGCAAAGATGCCGAAAAGCTTCTCGAGAGCGTGGGCATCACGGCAAACAAGAATTCCATTCCTAACGAGCCGCGTTCTCCTTTTGTGACCAGCGGAATCCGCGTCGGATCGGCCGCCGCTACTACGCGCGGCCTTGATGAGGACGATTTCCGCCGCGTGGGTGAACTGATCGCCGCTACGGTTTTCGCCGCTGGCGATGAGGAGAAGCTTGCCGCCATCGCTGCGCAAGTCCGCGCCATTCTGGATGCGCATCCGCTGTATCCCGAGTACGATTTCTAAACAAGGCTATCGCCTGATTCAAGCCGCTCGGCGAGTTAAAGCGCCGAGCGGTCTTGTGCGTCAAGGAGGACGAAATGGCTTTTGAAAACGAAGAGCGGGTTGTGCTCGTCGATCATCCTATGGTGCAGCATAAGCTTGCGATTCTGAGAGATAAAACGACACCTTCCAAGCAGTTTCGCGAACTTGTCCGCGAGCTCGCCATGTTCGAAACGTTTGAGGTTACGCGCGACCTTCCCCTCGAAGAGGTGTTTGTAGAAACGCCGGTCGCGGAAGCGAAGTGCAAGATAGTCAGGGGCCGCAAAATGGCGATCATTCCCATTCTTCGCGCAGGCCTCGGCATGGTGGAAGGTGTGCTCGACCTCGTGCCCGCCGCATGCGTCGGGCATCTTGGCATGGAGCGAGACGAGCAGACCCATCGTCCGCGCGAGTATTACGCCAAAATGCCGAAAGACATTGCTGATAGGGACGTGCTAATCGTCGACCCTATGCTGGCAACGGGGGGAAGCTCCCTTGCCGCCATCGAGTATCTTCGCGAATGCGGAGTCAAAAACCTCAAACTTATGGTTTTGGTCGCGGCGCCGGAGGGCATTCGCAGTGTGCTTGACGCCGATCCGGACGTGACGGTATATACGTGCGCGATTGACGACGGCCTCAACGATGACGCCTATATCGTTCCGGGCCTCGGAGATGCGGGCGATCGTATTTTCGGAACCAAGTAGGTCGGTGAAACCGCGAACGGCTGCTGCGCACGTCTGCGTGGCGGCCGTTTTATTGCGCAAGGAGGATAGCATGGCGCAAAAGCATATCGAGCGTCCTTCGTGGGACGAGTACTTCATCCATCTTGCATTCGAGGTCGCGAAACGTTCGACCTGCCTTCGTCGTGCGGTGGGGGCCATCATCGTGAAGGACCGTCGGATTCTCGCCACGGGCTACAACGGCGTTCCTTCGGGGTTGCGTCATTGCGAAGAAACGGGCTGTCTGCGCGAGCAACTCGGCGTTCCTTCGGGACAGCGTCACGAAATCTGCCGCGGCCTTCACGCGGAGCAGAACGCCATAATCCAGGCAGCGCGCTACGGCATAGATATAGAAGGATCGTCTATTTATATAACAACGCAGCCTTGCTCGGTATGCGCCAAGATGCTTATCAATGCCGGCATCAAAGAAATCGTTTTCGCAACTCCGTATCCCGATGCATTATCAGAGGAATTGCTTTCGGAAACGGACATTCTTATTCGTAGTGTCGATGGATCCGTATAAAAATCGTATAAAGTTCACCCCGTTTGCGTGTTTTTTTCTTCTTTTACCATCTTCATGCGAAATAGATATGCATTTTTTGCTAGAGTGAGTGAAGTTTTCGACATATGTCGATGAAAAGTTTGATCAGATTATAAGGAGAGTGAACAGCTCGATATGTTCATCGCCCTAGGGGTTTTGACCGGATTTCTCGGATTTCTGCCCATGTTTTTCGCGTTGAGGTTATCGCGCCGTTCTACTTCCACCCAAGCTCTCACCATAGGGCTGTACGGCCTTGCAGGCTCTGCCGTTTCTCTGGTTGTTCTGATCGTCGGCCTTGTTGCATGCGGATTGTTGGCTCGTGAGGGTCTTATTTCTTATGTTATAGCGGAAATACTCACATTTTTGGTATCCACGATCGCGTTTGTCCTTTATAAAAATGTGCTTGCAAAACGCAAGCGCAGGTAATGATTGCAAGTAAGGAAGGAATCTCATGGGCGAAGCTCTCAATCAGTTCGTCGCGGAAGCGCAGGGTCTCGCGGCGCACTTCGATCCCCACACGGTGTTCAGCATCGGCGGTTGGGAAGTCACCCAATACGTCATCTGGCTGTTCATCGCGCTCGCCGTTACCTTCGCGGTCGTGCTTATCTCCGCGAAGAAGCTCCAGCTCATTCCTACCAACAAGTTCTTCAATACGGTGGAATACGGCTATGAGTTCGTGAACAAGAGCATTGCCGAAGACGTTATCGGCAGCGGCTTCAAGCAGCATGTGCCCTTCCTGGCCACGATGTTCTTCTTCATTCTGATCTGCAACATCCTCGGCCTGATCCCTGGCTTCAAGACTGCAACGGGCGCTATTTCGTGCACCTGGGCCCTTGCAGCCATTTCGTTCGTATACTTCAACTACTACGGCCTGAAGAAGTTCGGCCTTCTGGGCTACTTCAAAAACCTCTGCCCAAGCGGCGTGCCCAAGCCTATGGTTCCGGTCATCTGGTTCCTCGAGCTGTTCTCCATGATTATCCGCGTGCTTACGCTTGCAGTTCGACTTTACGGCAATATGCTCGCCGGCCATATGATGCTCGCCATCTTCGGCATCGCAACCACTTGCTTCATCCAGCAAGCGTTGTTCGCTGGCTCCATGGACCTCATTGCGGGCCTGCCTTCTATTGCATGGTTCGTGCTTCTGGTTCTTATGTATGCCATGGAGTGCTTGGTCGCATTCATCCAGGCGTTCGTTTTCGCCATCCTTTCTGCGTCTTACGTCAATACGGCAACCCACGCGCACTAAGCGCATAAGACGCAAACGTCCGCTGCAACGCATGCGGCTTACTATGGTGTTTCAGCTGCACCCCTCAGCTGGCAAATATAGGTAAGAAACCCCGAAGAAAAGGCATGGGGTTCGACAAAGGAGGAAACTGTGGAAATCACTGTCGCACTTGCCGCACTGAAGGTCGTCGGCTACGGCCTCGCCGCTATCGGCCCTGGCATCGGCATTGGTATCGCTACCTACGGTCTGTGCGTCGCTGCTGCTCGCCAGCCTGAGATGAAGGGTCAGCTCATGGGCTACTTCTTCATCGGTGCTGCAATGTCTGAGGCATTGGCACTGCTCGGCTTGGTTCTGTTCTTCATCGGTTAATCCATTCGATTCACTGCATGGTTTTTACGAAGAAAGAACAGGAGGCAAGCGAGTTGAAAGCGTACACAACCAAGGCAGGCAAAGTCGGCGCCATTGTTGCATCTGCAGCAACTGTCGCTCTTTGCAGCCCCGCGTATGCATTCGCTTCTGAGGGCGGTGGCGTCGAAGCCATCCTGCCCAAGATGAATGAATTCATCCCCATGCTCGTCGCCTTCATCATTTTGTGGGTCGTCCTTGCGAAGTTTGGCTGGCCGGTTTTCGATCGCATGCTCGAGAAGCGCGCCAACACCATTCGCGATGACCTCAAAAACGCCGAAGAAGCCCGCCAGGAAAGCGAACGTCTGCTCGAGGAATACAAGCAGCAGCTCGCCGAGGCTAAGGCTGAGGCTTCCCGCATCGTCTCCGATGCGAAGAAGACCGGCGAAGACGTGAAGGCCGACATTACGGCCAAGGCTCAGCAGGAAGCCGCCGACATGATCGAGAAGGCGCATGCAGCCATCGAGGCGGAGAAGAAGGCCGCCGTTTCCGAGCTGCAGGCTTCCGTCGCCGACCTTTCGGTCGCAGTAGCCGGCAAGCTCATCGGCAACGACCTGTCTGACGAGCAACATCGCGCAATGATCAAGCGCTACGTCGAAGAGGCGGGTAGTTTCAATGCCAACTAATCGTCTGCTTGTTAAAGAAGAGATCGCAACCTATGCCGGTATGCTTCTTGATGCCGCCTTTACCGAAGGTGGTCAGGAGCGTGTGCTCGATGTTCGCGATCAGCTGGAAACCGTGCTTTCGCTGTATCGCGGCAACACCGATTTGCGCGAAGCGTTGACCGATCCGGCGTATTCTCCTGAACAACGTGGACGTCTGGCCGCCAACGTGTTCGAGGGAGTAGACCCCTTGGTCAACAGCGTGATCGCCGTTATGGCGGAGCGTGGCAACCTCGGCGAGCTTTCCCAGGTCGTCTCTGCATTCTATGAGGCTTCCGAGGAAAAGCTTGGCGTTTGCGTCGTCGATGTGACTACGGTGGTCGCGCTTGACGACGAGCTTCGCTCGGTTATCACCGAGAAGCTTTCCAAGGATTTGGGCAAAAACGTCGTGCTGCGCGAGCATATCGACACGTCCATCCTGGGCGGCATTATTATGAGTACTCATGGAAAACGCATCGACGCGAGCATTGCTTCTCAACTGGAGCACACTCGCAACGTGCTTACGGAATCTAACGATGGAGGTGAATGCTAGTGACAGAAATCACCGCAAAGTCTATCGACGAAGCATTGCGCAAGCAGCTGGATTCTCTTCAGACCAGTGTCGATGTCCGTGAGGTCGGTACGGTCGTCCAGGTAGGCGACGGTATTGCCCGCGTCGATGGTTTGAAGGGCGCCATGGCAGGCGAGCTCCTGGAGTTCGTCGGCATCGGCGGCAAGGTCGTCTACGGTCTTGCTCAAAACCTCGAAGAAGACGAAGTCGGCGCCGTTCTTCTCGGCGATGTCACCGCAATTCGAGAAAACGACCAGGTTCGTACCACCGGCAAGATCATGGAGGTTCCCTCCGGCAAGGGCTTGCTCGGCCGCGTTGTGAACCCCCTTGGCATGCCTATCGACGGCAAAGGCCCCGTTAAGGCCGAAGGCACCCGCCCCGTCGAATTCAAGGCTCCCGGCGTTATTAGCCGCAAGCCCGTTCATGAGCCCATGCAGACCGGCATCATTGCCGTCGACGCCATGGTGCCCATCGGACGCGGTCAGCGCGAGCTGATCATCGGCGACCGCCAGACCGGCAAGACCGCTATCGCGATTGACGCCATCATCAACCAGAAAGACACCGATATCATCTGCATCTATGTTGCAGTCGGTCAGAAGGCTTCCACGGTTGCAGGCGTTATGGAGACGCTCGAGAAGCACGGCGTCATGGACAAGACCATCATTGTTGCGGCGAATGCTTCCGACTCCGCTCCGCTGCAGTACATCGCTCCTATGGCTGGTGCTGCAATGGGCGAGTACTTCGTCTACACCGGCGAGAACGGCGAGCCTGCGGGCCCCGAAAATCACGGTCGCCACGTGCTGATCATCTATGATGACCTGTCCAAGCAGGCTGTTGCGTATCGTCAGATGTCTCTGACCCTGCGCCGTCCGCCGGGACGCGAGGCATATCCTGGCGACATCTTCTATCTGCATAGCCGCCTGTTGGAGCGCGCCGTGAAGATGT
>USEQ01000049.1 GCA_900553655.1 uncultured Slackia sp.
GGATTTTCCCCTTGAGGCCTTCGGGCTGAAAGCGCGTCTGAGCCGGGTACATGACGGTCTCAGGCTTGCTGAACAGCGAACGCAGGGTCATCTTCCCCAATTTGAAGCTTCCCATTGCGCCCCTACCTTTCAGAACAGCTGATGCACGGATCGATGGTCAGGATAATCATGGGCACGTCGGCCAGGTCGCATCCTTCGAGCGCTTTGACCATGCCGGCAAGATTCTGGCTGGTTGGCGTGCGCATGCGCATACGGTCGAGGTTTTTCGTGCCGTTGCCGCGGGCGTAGTAGTAGCATTCGCCACGAGGCTGTTCGAGCACGCTTGAAGCCTGGGCTCCCTCCGGCGGAGTCAGCTTGCTCTTCGATCCGATGCCGTCGTCGGGAATCTTGGAGACAAGCTCCTCGATGATGTCGATCGACTGGCTGACCTCCAAGGCACGGACCTTGCATCGAGCGTAGCAGTCGCCTTCGTCTGAGAGAATGGGCTCGAATCCCTCGAGGTCCCCATAGGCGCCGCGACCAAGCATGCGGCAGTCGTATGCCACATTGGAAGCGCGCGCGAAAGGCCCGACCATGCATAAATCCTCGGCCTGTTCTTTGCTCAGGTGACCAACGTCGACAAGGCGGCTTTTGACCGAAGTGTCTTTCAGGAAGGTGTTCGTTATTTCACGGTACTCGTCTTTGATGCTGTTGAGCTTATCGACGATAGCTTTCAGCTCGGTATTCTCGATATCGCGGTTCACGCCACCGATACACACGGCAGACAGGATAACGCGACCGCCCGTAGTGGCTTCGAAAATATCGAGCACGCGCTCGCGCAAACGCCAGCAGTGCATGAACAGGCTCTCGAAGCCGAAGGCATCCGCCGCAAGGCCCATCCAGAGCAGATGGGAATGCATACGAGAGAGCTCGTGCAGGATAACGCGGATAAACTGGGCGCGCTTGGGAACCTCGACGCCCATGAGGTCTTCGACCGTTTCGGCGTAGCCGAGCGAATGGCCGAAGCTGCAGATGCCGCAAATACGCTCTGCAACGTAGATGAACTGATGGATGTCGCGGGTTTCGACCAGCTTCTCGAGGCCGCGGTGGATAAAGCCTATCTGGGGTATAGCCTCGATGACGTGCTCGTCTTCAACGACCAGATCGAGATGAAGAGGCTCGGGCAAGACGGGATGCTGCGGCCCGAAAGGTATAACTGTCGCTTTTCCCATGATTATTCGCCGCCTTTCTGGGCCGATTCGCGTGCTACCTTCGCCTCCATGGCGGCACGGAATTTGGCTGCTTTTTCCGGATCCATTCCCGCGAGCTTCTCTTCAAGCTGCGCCTGCTTTTCTGCCTGGGCCTTTTCAGCCTCCCTCTTCGCTTTTGCCTCCATGGCGGCGCGGACCTTGGCGGCCTTCTCCGGGTCCATGCCCGCGAGCTTTTTCTCCAAATCCTCTTCAGAAGGTTTCGCGGAAGAGGCCTTGGCAGCCTTAGCAGCCGCGATTTTCGCCGCTTTCTCGCGTGCCGCCTTCTGCGCAGGAGAGATAACCGTCATCGGCTTGTCCATAGCAACCTTGTAGAAACCGCCCTTGAAATCGATAGCGATGTTCGTCACATTCAAGCAGAATAGATCGTGCGCCTCGTTCTCGAAGGGAAACGCCGCAAGAAACGACCCTGTGACAGACGGCACGCTCTGGGTGACGGCATCTATCCCCTTGATCGTGTAGTTCTCCAAGCTGTCGCCCTTCATGAAGGAATACAAGGCGTCGATTCCTTCCTCGGTGTTGACGCAAAGCATCTGCACAAAGCGATACCCGTCATTTTTCTTCGCCTCGGCGAGCTCTACGAGCTCGTCGGCGTGCACTTCGGCAAACGTGGTATACAGAGCCATGGCGCTACTCCCCCTTCTTCTTCGCTTCGGCAAGAGCCTTCGCCTTCTCTTCGAGAATAGCAAGGCCTTGCACGCCGCCGTCAATGAACGCCTCGGGGCGAACGGCGCATCCTGGCACATACACATCGACAGGAATGGCTTTGTCAACCCCTCCTATGATGTTGTAGCAATCGTGGAAGATACCCGCCGAGCAGGCGCAAATTCCGCACGCCACGACAACTTTCGGCTCGACCATCTGATCGTATATCTCCTGTACTACGCCGATGTTCTGCTCGTTGACCGAGCCGGTGACTAGGAAAATATCGGCATGCTTAGGATTGCCCGTATTGATAATGCCGAAACGCTCGACGTCGTAAAGCGGAGTCAAAGCGGCAAGCACCTCGATATCGCAACCGTTGCAGCTGCTGCCGTCGTAATGAATGACCCAGGGTGATTTGGAAACACTGCTCATAACGAAACTCCTACAGAACGATGAGGACTACGAGTCCGATGATGTTGACAAGACCGGCAACGAGCGAGACGATCCAAGCCCACTTCAAGCACGACTGCCATTTCACGCGGGCGAAGTTGTTGTCGATCCAGATTTCGAAGAAATAAATCGCCAACGCCACAGCTATGGCCAACAAGATCGAAACGGGATTGCTCCAGACGAAGAAGAGCGCCACCCAGCCGAGGAAAAGAACGTTTTCACACCAGTGCATGACTTCGACCTTCGCGAGCGTACGGCCGCTCATTTCGTTGGTCACGCCCTTGACGAGCTCCTGGTGCGCATGGTGCGAGTAGGAAAGGTCGAACGGAGACTTCCTCAGCTTGATGGTGAGGACGAAAAGCAGGCCGAGGAAGATCGGCCACGTTGCCACGATAATCGGAACGGGCGAGGCCATCAGCCCTGCGACGTCGAACGTACCGACGCTAAGAACCATGCCGATAGCGACGAAGAGAATCATCGGCTCGTAGGCCATGACCTGAAGCGTCTCGCGATCAGCGCCGATTTCGGCGTAGGGAGAACGAGAAGAGTACGCAGCAAGGATGAAGAACAGCGCAGAAAGCGTCACGAGGAATACGCACATCAGGAAATTGCCACCGCCGAAGAACACGCCTCCCGCGATAAGGGTGAAGATCAGAGCGCAGGTGATATAGGTGCCTTCGACGCTGTTGACGCTCACGTTGTCTTTCGCGATGAGCTTGCGGACGTCATAGTACGGCTGCAGAAGCGGAGGACCGACACGACCCTGCATACGAGCGCTGATTTTGCGATCGATGCCGGCGAGCAGGCAGCCGACGACCGGGCCGAGCACCACGAAGGCGACCATGCCGATGAGGGTTGAGAATATGCCCTCGTTGAAAGACATCGCCTGGAAGTACATGGGCAAAGAGAAAGAACCGACGAAATAGCTGCCTGCAAAAAGCGTGGCGACAATGCATATGACGATGATGGCCGCGGTCAGCACGGTCGCAGGTTTGTCGAGACGCGCTTCTCCGAAAATGCCCTCGAGATACCAATTGCGAGACGTTGCCTCACGACTGTCTCCGAGAGACCCGCGGAAAACGCGCTTGGCGGAATCGACCGTGATGCCTGCCATGTACACCGGAACGGTGCGCGCCTTGGAGTTGCCCAGGGTTCCGAACAAAACGACCGCAATAAAGGCGACGATGACAGCCATGATGACCATGTTGTCAAGGCCAATCGAAGCACCATACGCCCCGTAGGTACTCAACAGGTACGGCTCAACAAAATATGCGGAAAGAACAGGCATGTTGATGCAAGCGGCAACGACCAAAATGGCCATTAGCACGATTGCGGACCATTCACTCTTATATACCGTAGTCTCCACGTTTTCGCGATGAGCGGCGATGCCTGCGAGCTTTCCGAGCCACTTCGCCCAGAACATGAACGTCGCGGCGCTGCCAAAAGCGAGCAGGACAAGAAGAACGACCTGACCCGTGGTCGCAAAGGAGACGAGCGTCGCCCACTTGGAGACCAGCATGCCGAACGGGGCGATGAACATGCACATGATACCGAGCATCATGAAGCGAGCGAGACGCGGCATGCGCTCGAAGAGCTCATCCATATCTTCGATGTTGCGGCTGCCGATATGATGCTCGGCCGTACCGACGCAGAGGAACAGGAGGCTTTTTGCGACGGCATGGAAGATGACCAGGAAGATCGCAGCCCATACCGCTTCGGGGGTGCCGACGCCGGCGCAGGCGGTGATCAGGCCGAGATTAGCGATAGTGGAGTATGCCAGCACGCGCTTGGCGTTGGACTGGGAAATAGCAAGGAACGAGCAGAACAGGAACGTGAATCCGCCTACGAGCACGACCATGCCGGATGCGATGGGGAACGCAAGGAACAAAGGCGAGAGCTTGATGAGCAAAAAGACGCCGGCCTTAACCATGGTGGACGAGTGCAGAAGCGCGCTGGTAGGCGTAGGAGCGACCATGGCGCCGAGCAGCCACGTGTGAAACGGCATCTGGGCAGCCTTGGTCATGCCGGCGAACGCCAGCAAGACAACAGGAACTGCGAACAGCGCAGCGGCCGTCGTGCCCGCGGACTGCGCACCAGCCATGAGGAATTCGCTGAAAACGAGGGGAAGCCCGTTGAGGGCCGTGAACGCAATGGCGATCTGGAAGGCGACGCCGCCGAGCATGTTCATGACGATCTGGCGGAATGCGTTGTTGATAGCCTCCTCGGTCTTCGTGAAGCCAATGAGCAGGAACGAGCACAGCGTGGTGACTTCCCAAGCCGTGTAGATCCACGACATGTTGTCGGAAAACACGATGTTGTACATGGCCGCAAGGAAGGCGAACATGAGGGCAAAGAACCACGGGCGACGATCCTTCTGATCCGCATGATGGCTCTGGAAATCCTTCATGTAGCCGAGTGCGTATACACAAATGCCGGAACCGACGGTTCCGATGATAAGCGCCATGACAATGGAGAGCTCGTCGATGCGAAGCTGCGTGGAGAAGCCCGCCTCGTGCATCACGGAAGTTTCAAGCCAGATGGCAATGATAATCTGAACTAGGGCGAGGACGAGGGGCAGGATGCGCTTGTAGCGAATTGCATACGCAAGGATGAAGGCGCCTACCGCCATCTCTATGGCGAAGTTCACCATGCTCAAGACGCCCGACCATTCAGCGGGAAGCTCGAAATACACCGGGCCGGAGCCAAGATACATGACGGAAAAGACAATAGAGAGAACACCGATAGCGACGGCAAAGCCGACCGCCAGGATATCTCGAACTTTGTCGGCGCGTATTGCAAGCATGAGTAGAGCCGCAATACAAGGCACCACAACTAGGGAAACAATTATCTCCATCGTTCCTCCCTTTTTCTCCCTTGCTACCGATAAAAAATAAAGCGGCGAGTCACCTCGCCGCTGTCACTTTATCAGAGCGGATCGTCGGAAGGGCAATTGGGACTTAATTGCTCACCGTTCGGCGTCGAGGCTCGGTAAACGGGGCAGAGCAAAGAGCGACCGCAAAGCCAGATGACGAACGAGAGAATTCGCATAGGAGACAATCGCAAGCTGCAGCACCTAAGCCATCCGTTTTGTATACGTGGTCAGCTGAGAGACATTGAAAAGCTGACCGTCGCTTTCACGATACTGCTCGACCTTCCAAACCTGGATCTTGCCGCCCCGTCGGACAGGAGTGGCGACGCTGCGAATGGTATCCCCCAGTTCAACCGGAAGAAGATGCGTGCTTGTAAGCTCCAATCCGACCACGCGCACACCTTCGGGAACCTTGTGCTTCGCGGCGTTGTTCGCCGTCGTCTCGGCCAAATAAGCGCTCATGCCGCCGTGAAGAATTCCATCGGGCTGGAGCATATCCTCCACCACGGGGGTCAACAAAACAGCATGATTCTCATCGATTTCGACGAATCTTGCACCAATACGCTCGTAGAACATTCGGACCACACCTTTCGCTGGTTCTAGCAAAATCGAAGCAATGCGTTGTTGTCGGCCACCACCATACAAGGGTTTTCGAAAGACGTCGATGGACACATTCGCATTACCGCGTATGAGCAGGCTTGCCGCCCCAATACAACTCGATGAAATGCTTCTTCGGTTCCTCCACCGTCCCGATAAGCGACAAGGCGACGTCCGCGATGTCAGCCGCTGCGTTCGGCCGTCTAAGAATCTCCCCGTTTGTAAGCATGGCCTGCAGACTGGAGGGGTTTGCGTGCAAGTGCCGCAGCGCCCCCAGCAGCTCTCTGGCGGTTGTCACATGCATTCCAACGCCGAGCGACGTGAGCATAAGCGTATTCGCCTTCTCCTGACCGTACGACCTGCCCAGAAGCACCATGGGAAGCCTCGAGCATAGGCATTCCGTCACCGTAAGGCCTCCCGATTTGCAGATGGCAAGGTCGCTCGCAGCCATCAAGGCGGGCATATTATCTACGTATCCCATGACCGTCATATTGTCGATCGCCATGGCCTGCCTCTGACGTTCTAGATGAAGGGCATATTCTTCATCTCTGCCAGGAAGAAAGACGAAGTGCATGCCCGACAGCCCCTTAAGGTATGCCATGGTTTCGTCCATGGTCGCCCGAAACCTCACATACGGCTGGGGCAAATGGGCGCCCGCCATGACCAGGACGACGATTTTATCCCGAGGAAGTCCCATCTCTTCGCGAATGGCAGCGATGTCGAATTCTTCTCCAAGCCCTCCTCGAACAGGAATTCCCGTAATCTGCATGCGCGTTTCGGGAACCTTGCGCGGACGAAGCGTCTCGGCCATCGCCTCCGTCGCAACGCAGAACATATCGGCGTCTTTATGAGGCCACAGCCCTTCGATCTCGTAATCGGTGGGAACGCAGACGATGGGAAATCTCTGCTTGGTCAGCATTCGCGCCCCCGCCACGGCATTCGCGGCGGTTATGTGCGTGCAGACAACGGCTATCGGTTTGCGCTGCTCGACGTAATCGGTCAGTTTTTTGAACATGACACGAGCCCAGGACGTACCCCCTCCCCACAGAAGGCGCCCCGTGAACGTGAATCGCCAGGTAATATCGTATATAGGACGAGTAGGACCCGTGAACATTGAAGCGGCTTTGTCTCCGTCGAGAGGAACGCGTCCATAATCGAGAATATCCAGTACCTCGATACGAGTATTGGCGGGAATTCTCGCATCGCCTTCCTGGACGAGCCTCTCGAAAGCCTCCGCGACGGCAAGCGCCGCGCTCCTGTGGCCCGATCCAACGGATGCATGCATGACAAAAATCGTAGGAACGCAAGCTTCGGCACAAAGAGATTCTTCGACGCATTCCCTCTTTTCGAAAGAAGGCGCTTCCCCCTGCATGCCGATTTCCTCCTCCGAAGCATCCTCCCCTCCCTGCAAAGGACGGCCTTGATTTCGAGAAAGACCGAAATCTTCCGAGCAATACCGATGATTCGCCACTGAAACCGCCTTTCCTAGCATGAAAGACAAGAATAGCCCATTTTACGAAACGGCTCGTTCCCGGCAGGCTTGTTAGTACCGAGTCGTTACGAAATGCGTGTTGCACGGCGCGTCAGAAGCAAGCCAGAATCGCGGGCACCGTCTTGCACGTCGAGCGAAAAGCCCCATTCGCAGCACTCCCGCGCAAGAAGCGATCGATCGAGGGGGCCGTCGCCGAGAAAACCGAACCGATACGCATTCTGGACCAGGAGCGCATTGTCGCTCGAGAAAAAGCCCGCACACGCCGCGACGCCAGAGGGCCCTCTCTCAAAAGACCCCTCGTCAGGACGAAAAGAAACCCTGTCGAAACACACCGAAGCCTGTTCGCGGGGAAACGACACAAGAAGACGACCGGGCTCCATGGAGACCCGCACCGGACAATGCACTTCGTATGAGCGATGCAAAAACGCATACGAGAGCAAAGACTCCGTGACAGAACGCAGCCATGCGGCAAAAGAAGGCATCCGATCGATCGAGCCTCCGAATGCATGACGGCAATGGCCCGCAACAAAGAACAGGGCTCCTTCGAGCGCGCAGACATACGGGCCGGAATAAGAAACCGAATCGATGAGCCCGTTACGATGCCCGCCC
>USEQ01000050.1 GCA_900553655.1 uncultured Slackia sp.
GGCCCCGTGTTCGGAGTCGATCGGCATGAGGGCGCCGGAAAGGCCCGGAGCGTCAACGGTCGACGTCGCAACCGGCACATCGCCCGCAACGCATGTTCCCGTCGCACGTCGGGCGGCCATGGCGGCATCGACCTTCGCCGCAAGCGGCATGATCAAATCGCCCGCGACAACAAGGCTTTCCTTGTTCGCAAGAGCAAGCTGCTTTCCGCATGCGAGCGTCTCGTATGAAGCACGCATGCCAGCAGCGCCGACGAGCGCGTTGACTACCGTATCCGCCTCTTCGAGACGAACCAGGTCGAGCAGCCCCTCTTGGCCGAAGCCGACCGACACGCCGCCGTGCGCATGGGCGAGGCGGGCGTCACTTGCGAGCCGCTCGTCGCCGAACGCGATATGGCGCACCTTGAACTCATGGGCCTGTTTGACGACCTCGTCCACATTGGTGTTGGCCGCAAGCGCGACGACCTCGATGGCCTCCGGATGACGGCGTGCGACATCGAGCGTCTGAAGGCCGATCGAGCCCGTCGAGCCAAGCACGACAATACGTTTTCTACCCTGATTGAGATTCATGCGAACCAACCCTTCGTCTTCATCTTGCGTGCCTCTCGAAAAGCATCATGGACGCAGCGCGACGTTGCGTGCTTCGGAGCTTTTACCCCGCACGCAACAAAGGCTGCGCTACCGTACGCATCCATCGCGCCTGGTGTACCAGGCGCCTAAATGGCGTACGGAATGCACCCGGCGCCGACCAGCATGACCGCAGCGGCGACCGACGCCAAAAACAGAGAATCGCAGCGGTCGAGGATTCCGCCGTGACCGGGCATGATCGTTCCCGAGTCCTTCACACCGGAGTTGCGCTTGATGCGACTTTCCGCCAAATCGCCCAACACGCCGAACAATCCGCATACAATGCCGAAAGGCACGGCCTGCACCAGACCCATATTCACGCCAGGAATCAATGTCATAAGGCACCAGATGACAACAGACCCGACCAGGCCTCCCACGAACCCTTCCCAGCTTTTCTTCGGCGAAATACGCGGAGCGAGCTTATGCTTGCCGAACTTGCGGCCAACCAGATATGCAAAGGAATCGTTCGCCCATACGCTGCAGAAAATGCCGATGACAAGCACTCCGCCCCACAGACCCGGAATCGCCTCGCGCACGACGATAAGGCTAGAAAGCAGCAGGCCCGTATAGGCCGAGCCGAAAAACGACACGCCGACATCCCCCACCCGAGCGCGCATCCAAAAGACGTACCAGACCAAAAGGGCAACGAGCAGAGCGCCCGTCACTATGAGAGCGCCGGCAAGACCGAGCTGCCACACGCTCAAAGGATACGCGACGGCCGCCACGACGCCGAGAAGCTCGTTAGGAAGCTTCGCATCGCTTCGCAGCATGTAAAAGAACTCCCCCGCCGCAATGCCGGAAAGAACGCAGAGCAGAAGCACCGTGCTCAATTCGCTCGCAAGCACGCAGAGCACCGAAACGGTCACATAGATGAAGCCCGTGCGAAACCGAACCTGCAGATCGCTTGCATTCTTAAGCCTATCGGGCGTTTTGTCGTACACGAACTTCTTGGCGGCGTCTTTTTTCTCCGTCATTTTCGTCTTGGCGGATTCATAGGTTTTTTTCGTCCGCTTGGTATCCCGCTGCTCCGACACGTTATTGCACCGCCCCGAAACGGCGATCGCGAGACTGATAGTCAAGCAGGGCGCGCAAGAAATCGTATCGGTTGAAATCGGGCCAGAGCACGTCGGTGCAATAGAACTCGGAATACGCCACCTGCCAGAGCAGGAAGTTGGAGATGCGCATCTCACCCGATGTGCGAATCACCAAGTCGGGATCGGGAACGTCGGCCGTATAGAGACCGCGTTCGAAAAGTTCTTCGGTAACAGCGGGCAGCTCGCCCGTCTGTTCGCCCTGCAAAATCGCCTCGCGCATACACGCCTGCACGGCACGCAGGATTTCCTGGCGCGAGCCGTAGTTCACCGCGACAAGCAGCGTCATGCCCGTGTTGTCTTTTGTCTTCTCCCACGCCTCGTCGAACGCTTCGCGGGTTTCTTCGGGAAGCTTGGACAGGTCGCCAATGGTGCGCACGCGTACGTTCTCTTCGTGCAGGCCGTCAACTTCGGCAAGCATGGTCTTGGCGAACAGGCCCATCAGACCTGTGACTTCTTCTTCGGGACGCTTCCAGTTTTCCGTGGAAAACGAATAGATGGTCAGATAACGCACGCCCGTATCGCTTGCGCAGCGAATGGTTTCGCGCACGGCTTCGATGCCGGCTTTGTGACCCTTCAACCTGTTCAGAGCGCGTTTTTTCGCCCAGCGGCCGTTGCCGTCCATAATGACCGCAACATGTTCGGGAACGCGTTCGGGATCGAGCGCGTTAAAATCCAACCCAGCGGGCGGATTAGGAAATATAACATCAAGAGGCTTGTGAAACATGTAAGCACCCCTCTCCTTCGAATCGGAGCCGTGCGTGAGCACGAGCTGGAAATGGACCGAAAAAAGCGGCGGCCGCCCGCGCGATACGGACGGCAGCATCGGTGCATTTCCAGCCCGGCCGCCGTAAAGACGGCGCGGGCGAAAGAAGGCAAGGTGTCAGCGAGCAAGGTTGCTCCAAGCCTAAACAAGGACAAGGAGCCCTGAATCGCCGAGGGGCCGGCGAAGCTTAAATCTCCATGACCTCTGCTTCCTTTTTCTTCAGCATCTCGTCGACAGTGCCGATGAATTTGTCCGTGAGCTTCTGAATCTGCTCTTCGGCGCGGCGCGCATCGTCTTCGGAAATTTCAGAGTCTTTCTTCAGGCATTCGATTTTGGCATTGCCGTCGCGACGAGCGTTGCGGACCGCAACGCGGCCCTCTTCGGCATAGGCCTTGCACTGCTTGACCATTTCCTTACGACGCTCCTCGGTCAAAGCGGGGAACGGAAGACGAATCATGGAGCCGTCATTGGACGGGGTGATTCCCAGGTCGCTTGCGAGGATTGCAGCCTCGATGCCGCGCAGGCAAGACTTATCCCAAGGCTCGATAGTGAGCATATGGGCATCGGGGGTTTTAACAGCGGCCATTTGGTTGATCGGCGTAGGGACGCCGTAATAATCAACCTTGATTTTGTCGAGCATCATAGGGTTGGCGCGGCCCGTGCGTACGCTGACGAAAGCCTCCTTGAGGTTCTCGAGGGCCTTTTCCATGCTCGCCTCTGTGGCGGCCATAATCTCAGCAGTCATCGTGTTCCCTTCCTTTCGAAACGAGGGTTGCGTTTCGAACTTCTAAACGTTTTCATATGCACGCTACAGCCCTACGGGATGCCCGGTCAAACACAGTTTGACATACGGCGGCGTCAGTGCGGTGATTAGTACACCAGCGTAGCGGATCCTTCGCCCTTCAGGACGCGGGCGATATTGCCGGGCTCGGTCATGTTGAAGACCAGAAGCGGCATGGCATTGTCTTTGCACAGCGAAATAGCAGCGGCGTCCATGACGTTAAGCTCCTTGGTGAGCACGTCAAGATAGCTAATCTTGTCGAATTTCTTCGCGTCAGGATTGGCCTTGGGGTCGGAGTCGTAGATACCGTCGACCTTCGTCGCCTTCATCATGCAGTCGGCGTTGATTTCGCACGCGCGCAGAGCTGCCGTGGTGTCGGTGGTGAAATACGGGTTGCCCGTGCCTGCGGCGAAGATGACGACGCGGCCTTTTTCCATGTGGCGAATGGCGCGCAAGCGAATGTAGGTCTCTGCGACCTGGTGCATCTCGATGGCAGACTGAACACGAGAAGATACGCCATGGCGCTCAAGACCGTCTTGCAAGGCCAGCGAGTTCATAACCGTGGCGAGCATGCCGATGTAATCAGCCTGCGCACGATCCATGCCATCAGCGCTGCCGGCAACGCCGCGGAAGATATTGCCGCCGCCTACGGTGATGGCAACCTGAACGCCGTCTTCGACGATTTCCTTGATTTGCTCGGCAAGGTCGTCAATAACTTTCGGGTCGATACCGTAGCCGGCGTCGCCCATAAGGGCCTCGCCGGAGAGCTTCAGCAACACGCGATGGTACTTATAACCTTCAGCAGGCATGGAATCCCCTTTCGAAAGAATCAAGATATCCGCGCTATTGTACGATACCGTACGCCCTCCCGTCTCTAATCGTTCGCTTTTTTGCAAGTTCACCGAACAAGAAAACCCGCGTCCTCCATGAGGAAGGACGCGGGTTTGCAAAGGAACACGTGGGCTCCGCCCAACAAAGGGCCTTCGGGGTCCAACGGCTTCGTCGTTCGCATTTTTATGCAACGACTCTAGTTTCCGAATCCGAACAGATTGCCTCCGTTGCCATACAAATCGCCGTTATTGCTTCCATACCCGTAGCTCTGCGCATCCGAAGAAGACGTCAGCGCGTTCTCGTCAGAGCCAAGCGTGACCGAAAGAGTCTTCTCTTCCCCGTTGCGATTCACCACCACATCCACGGTGTCTCCCGGATTTTTCTCGCGCACCTTCATCTGCAAGTCGGACGGAGAGGTGATCGCCGTGCTGTCGAACAACGTGATGATGTCTCCCTTTTCTATGCCGCCCTCGGCCGCGGCGCTGTCGGCGTAGACGTTGGCCACATATACGCCCGTATCAGTGGGCAGATTGTAGTACTGCGCCATCTGGGAATTAATCTGGGCCATGGACACGCCAAGCTGGGCATGAGTCGGGGTCTTCCCGTCAATGATCTGCTGAGCCAGGTCCATGGCGTAGTCCACGGGAATGGCGAAGCCGACGCCCGAGCTCGATCCGGAGGACGATTGAATCATGGAATTGATACCGATCAGCTTGCCATCGGCATCGACCAACGCGCCGCCCGAATTGCCAGGATTGATGGTGGCGTCGGTCTGAATCATGTTGGGATATATCACCGTCTCGCCTGTGGTCTCGTCCTGCATGGTGGTGGAGCGCTGCAGGGCGCTAACAATGCCCTCGGAGACGGAGTTCTCAAGACCGAAGGGGCTTCCCAGGCTCATGACCCACTCGCCTACCTTCAAATCGGAAGAAGAGCCGATCTCGATAGGCGTCAGGTCGTTCGCCTCAACCTTGATGACGGCGATATCGCTCGATGCATCGCTGCCCACCAACGTCGCATCGTATTCCGTCCCGTTGATCGTCGCCTTGACCGCATCGGCGCCTTCGACCACGTGGTTGTTCGTGATGATGTAACCGTCTTTTGAAATGACAACCCCTGAACCAAGCGAGGTCTGCGTCAGCGTTTCGTCCGATCCAGCACCGGGAACTTCAAATCCGAAGGCCGATTGCGTGGAGCCGGAAGCCTTCTGGTAGATATCGATGCTCGCGATGGAAGGAAGTGCTTTGTTCGCAACCGCTTCGGCAAGCGTCTCATCGGTATCGGACGCCGTGATGTTCGTGCTGGTCGATGAGCCCAGGCTTGCGCCGGAGCCCTGCGAGCCGCCCGTAACAGCCTGATATCCGGCGAAACCCCCCAGACCGAGCACAACGGCAAGCGCCGCCCCTGCAAAGCTCACGCCGAACGTCTTGCCGAGGCTCTTCTTCGAAGAAGCATCCGTTTTCACATGCTGCGGGGCAGACTGGGCGGCGTAGGCCTGGTAAACCTGCTCCTGATACGCCTGCGCCTGCGCCTGCTGTTGATTATACGCATTCGTCGCCTGCGCGGGCATCTGAGGCTGCGGCTGCGTGTAGCCGACGTTTGCCTGAGATGCATGCTGCGGGCTTGCCGCTCCCTGCTCGGAATTCTGATTCGCGCCGTATGCGTTCTTGTTCTCTTCAGTCATGGTGATCACTCGCTTTCTCTTGCGAATCTCGCTCTTTTCACGCTGCACTCTATCACCCAAGCGCCTTGAAATCCCATTATCGAACGCTTCGTGATCACCACGTTGCCGTAGATACGTCAAGCGGCGTACGAGCATCACGATTCCCACACAAAACTGAACGATTCTTTCAGATTCGTAAACATAACGCCTGTTCAACAAAGGCCGCACCGCACATTGCCCGTATTGCGCGCATGCTAGCATGAAGGAAAGAGAAAGAGGACATCATGAAACTACCAGGACTTGTCACCGTATCCCCCTCCGATTCTGCGCTGGTCGAGCACGCCGCCGCCCTTCTCGGAGACAGCTTCATCGAAGAGCAGTGGTTTGCCACGTGGCTTTCCGCCCTCGATGCCCTCGGAGCAGACGACGAGCGCAAGAAGACCCTTCTTCGCGCTATCTTCCTCGATGACATAGACGCGTTCGTTCCGTACGAAGGCATCCACCTTCTCGAAGACGGCACAGCCGCCGTAGGAGGATACCTTTTCAGCGAGCTGAAGGGAGAGACCCTTACTTCCATCGAACAAGGGCAAGGCGGCAAGCACTTCCTTCAGACCGCGACCCCCGAAGAAATGCGCGCCCTCGAAAAGCGCGAACAAGAGATGGAGGCTATATCCTCCTTCGACTGGGCTCGTACATACGACGGCGGAGACCACATCAATTTCTTCGCATGGGCGGTCGATCCCGCGGCGCGCGGCAAAGGCTCGCTCAAACGGGCTCTTGCGCCGTTTTTCTCCTACGCCGACGAGCACGGCCTGAACTGCTATCTCGAATGCTACTCCGATAGGCTTCAGAGCATGTACGAACACCTCGGTTTCGAGCTCGTTGACGAGCTGCATACCGAAGGGATAGAAGCGTACGAACGCCGCATGGTCCGTCGCCCGCGCTAAAAGCCGTCGCCTTCGTGTAAAAGACGATGCGGGTGAACTTCGTGCCTCTCTTGGATTAAAATACCCTCATCATCCCACGGCCCCAACGCTCGACGTAATGCCGAGCAGAGCACGACGAAAGGAACGGCATGGCCACCATCGACACCATCAAGGCGATTCTCCAAGACAAGCTCGACATCGACCCCTCGAAGGTCGATGGCAATTCCACCTTCGAATCCCTCAACGTCGACTCCCTCGACATGGTCGAACTCATTTGTGAGCTTGAAGACCAGCTCAACATTGACTTCGGAGAACCCGAAGGCTTGAACACCATCGACGAGCTTGTCGCCTATATCGACAGCCTTTAAAGCTCGGTGACCGAAAACGCCCGCCATGAGCGGGCGTTTCGCATGAACGGGCACGTACACATCAAACCATAAGGACAAGCATGGACGCAAAACACGTTGCGCTCAAAGCGCATGAAGACTGGCACGGCAAAATAGAAGTCATCAGCCGCGCCACCATCAACACTCCCGAAGAACTCGCCGTAGCCTACACCCCCGGCGTTGCCGAGCCTTGCCTGAAAATCGCCGAAGACGCAGACCTCTCCTACACCTACACGCGTCGCGGCAACCTTGTCGCCGTCGTCACCGACGGAAGCGCGGTTCTCGGCCTGGGCAATATCGGGCCCGAGGCAGGCATGCCCGTCATGGAGGGCAAGTGCGCGCTGTTCAAAGAATTCGCCGGCGTCGACGCCTTCCCTCTTTGCCTGCGCACGCAGGATGTGGACGAAATAGTCCGCACCGTTTCGCTTCTGGCCGGCAGCTTCGGCGGCATCAACCTCGAGGACATCGCCGCTCCGCGTTGCTTCGAAATCGAAGCGAAGCTCAAGAAATGCTGCGACATCCCCGTATTCCACGACGATCAGCACGGAACGGCCGTGGTCACCTGCGCCGCCCTCATGAACGCCTGCAAGCTTACCGGACGCTCCTTCGCCGAAACCCGTGTGGTGTTCTCCGGCGCCGGAGCGGCCGGAACGTCCATAGCCAAACTGCTTCTTCGCCTGGGCGTGAAAGACATCGTGATGTGCGATATCAACGGCATTCTCTGCGAGGGGGACTCGTCCTTGAGTGCCGCTCATGCCAAAATCGCATCGATGACCAATCCGCGCCACCTCACAGGCACGCTGGCCGACGCTCTGAAGGACGCCGATGCCTTCATCGG
>USEQ01000051.1 GCA_900553655.1 uncultured Slackia sp.
CCTCCATGGTGTTCAACTCGGAGGAGTCGAGCGACAACCTGCGTAAGCCGGGTGGCTTTATTCCAGGCGTGCGCCCCGGTTCGGCTACGACCGACTACATCAAGCGCGTGATCAACCGCGTTACCCTTCCGGGTGGCTTGTTCATCGCTTTGATCGCGGTTGTTCCGTCCATTCTGTTCTACTTCACGGGCAACCAGCTCATCCAGGCATTCGGCGGTACGTCCATCCTCATCATGATTGGCGTTGCGCTGGATACCATGTCTAAGATCGAGTCTCAGCTCAAGATGCACAATTACGACGGTTTCTTTAAATAGGCACTTGTTCGTAATCCAACAATAAGGACCCCTTGCCCTGCGCAAGGGGTCTTTTGCGTGCAGGCACGCCCTATGTATTTTGCAACTGTGAGCATTTGGGCTAGACTGTGCCAACGCGGGCTGACCGCGCTTTAGGCGCGAGGATACTCGTGTGCGAGTTGTATACGAAAGAGAGATAGAGGCGATCGATGTTCGATCAGAAAGCGGGCGTTGCCGAAGCGTCCGATTCTATGCGCGATCTGGCAGGAAAGCGCATTCTGGTGACGGCGGGCCCTACGCAAGAGGCCATTGACCCCGTTCGCTACATTACCAACCATTCCACGGGGCGAATGGGATACGCCATTGCGCAACGTGCTCGCGAGAGAGGTGCGGAAGTCATTCTGGTCTCCGGACCCGTGTCGATTCAGGCACCTTGCGGCGTCGAGCTTATTAACGTGGTGAGCGCTCAGGATATGTTCGAGGCGGTTTCGTCACGGTACGAGACCTGTGACGCCGTCATCAAGGCGGCAGCGGTGGCCGATTATCGTCCCGCGCAGGTTCACGAGGACAAGATGAAGAAGAAGGATGGCGAAATGTCTATTCTTCTCGAACGGACGCAGGACATTCTCTCGTGGCTTGGCGCTCATCGAATGGCGGGGCAGAGGCTATGCGGCTTTTCCATGGAGACGCGTGACGTCCTGGAGAATTCCCGTGCCAAGCTTTCCAAGAAGAATGTCGACATGATTTGCGCGAATTGCCTGAAGGAAGACGGAGCCGGCTTTGGCACGCCGACGAATCATCTGACGCTTATCTCGCGCGAGCGTACGGTTGATCTTCCTCTTATGGAAAAGCTCGATGCCGCCGACCGCGTGCTTGACGAGCTGTTCTCGATTGAGCCGAAAGGGGAATAGCGCATGCTGCTGACGGTCGATATCGGCAACACCAACGTGGTGATGGGCCTTATGCCCGAGCGAGGCTTGTTGGCTTCGAACCTGCGTTTCCCCACGGATAAGAGGCGTACGGTCCAGGAGTTCATGGAGGGATTCGAGGCGCTCGTTGCCATGCATGGTTTCGATTTCTCCAACGTGAACGGCGCTATCATCAGCTCCGTCGTGCCTGAGCTCACCGATTCGGTGGTCGCATCGGTGCGTGCGAAGACGGGCGACGATCCTCTGGTTGTCGATCATCGTATGAATCTGGGCTTTACGATCGACATGGATACTCCCGAGAAGCTCGGCGTGGATATGATTGCCGACGCGGCCGGTGCCGTAGGCGATTACGAAGGCAATCTGGCCATCTTCGACATGGGCACCGCCACCACGTGCTCGGTCGTAAGCGCCGATCGCGTCTATTTAGGTTCTATCATCATGCCCGGCGTGGTTATTTCTCAAGATGCGCTGACTGCTCAGGCTTCGGCGCTTCCGTTCATCAAATTCGAACGTCCGAAGCGCTTGATCGGCCGCGATACCGTCGACTGCATGCGCAGCGGCGTCATGTACGCCAATGCGGCCATGATGGATGGTCTGGTCGACCGCATCTCGGACGAATTGGACGGTCCTGTATTGGCCGTTGCTACGGGCGGCATTTCCCGTCTGATCGTGCCAGCATGTCGTCGTTATGTGGTGCATGATCCGAACTTGCTGCTGAAGGGTCTGTGGGACCTGTACCACGCCAACGTATAGCAAACGATGGCTCCGGTCGAGCGTGGTGCGCCCGAGGGCTTTTCGTGCGTATCGGCATTGCGGCGCGCCCTGTCGCTTGTTCTGCGCGGGCCGTTCGTACGTTGTCTTTGTCGTTCGCGAATTTGCAACGCGCTGCTTGGTCGCCGCTGATACAATGGGAAAACCATTGGAATTCGAAAGGAAGTTCACATGAACATCGTTTTGTTGGGCGCTCCTGGCGCTGGCAAGGGAACTCAGGCGGCAAAGCTGGTCGAAGAGTTCGGCACGCCCCATATCTCCACGGGCGACATTCTTCGCGCAGCCGTGAAGAACCAGACCGAGCTCGGCAAGAAGGCGAAGTCCTACATGGACGCTGGCGACCTTGTTCCCGACAGCCTGATCATCGACCTCATGAACGAGCGCTTCCAGGAGCCTGACGCTCAGGTTGGCTTCATTCTCGATGGCTTCCCTCGCACCACCGCGCAGGCTGTCGCCCTCGACGACATGCTGGCCCGCCTCGAGCGTCCGCTTGACGGTGCGCTGCTCGTCGACGTGGAGTCCGAGGTCATCGTCAAGCGTCTGACCGCTCGTCGCTGCTGCAAGGATTGCGGCTATATCGGCTCCGACGCGGATGCATCCTGCCCCAAATGCGGCGGCGAAATGTACCAGCGCGATGACGACAACGAGGCAACGGTACGCAATCGTCTCGATGTCTATGAGAAGAGCACGTCTCCCTTGATCGACTATTACAAGGGCAAGGGTCTGCTCAAGGCTGTTGACGGCGATCGTCCTGTCGACGAGGTCTACGCTGACGTGAAGGTCGCACTGGGCCTGTAGCCTTTTCCGTGTCTTTCGAAAAGAGCCCCGATGCATTCAAGTCGTTCCCCGAAAGGGGGTGCGGCTTGTCATTGGGGTTTTTCATTGTGCTAAACGGCTTGCGAATCGTGCAGTGGTTCTGGAAAAGGCGGAGAAACGAAGCATGCGTTGGAGCGGGCCGGCAGATCGGCAGAGCGTGCAAGGAAGCGAAAAAACGGGCGAGGCCGGCATGGGAAAAAGGCTTGTTCTGAAACGGGGCAAGCTTATCGGGGGATGATGTGCTCTGCTGCCACGATTCCGCCGCTTCGGTATAATATCCGCCATGCGTGAATTCATGACACTGCTGCGAGAGTTCGTAGCCACCCATCATCCTCAATTGCGACACTTCTTGAAGGTCGCCTGCATCGTGCTGACCTGTGCTGTGGTCTGCGAGGTCGTCATATTCAATTTCAATCATTGGCGTAGCCTTTCTTGGGAGCCGGTGACGCTGAATGCGAAGGTCGACTTGCAGCAGACAGCCGATGGCAGATACCGCATCTCCGCCATCGATAACGATGTGGAATTCGAACACCTTGGCGTAAAAGTGCACAATATCAGGCTTGATTTCGGCGGAAATCAGGGTGCTCAGAACGTTCCGGTGAAGATATGGTTCACCGACGAGGCTCATGCCACGTATTTCGACGACACGGAATACACGTCAGGTGTTCCCGTGACTTACGTTGCCACGAATTGCGAAGAAAGCGAATACCTCAACCTCAATTCTTCAGGCGAGATGGGGAAGCTTCGTATACAAATCGGCGGGGAGGGGACGGTATACCCGCTGTACCTTGAGAATATCGTCATCAATGCGCCTGAGCCGTTCGGCTTCAATATGACACGGGTTGTTCTGGCCTCTTTCGTCATGGCCCTTGTCTATGCGTTTCGGCCGCGTAGCAGTCTGTATCGAATCTTTTTGAGGGAGCATCCTCATCGTTCGAAAATAGCCGTGGTCGGCATTGTCGCCGCAGAAATCTGGCTATGCGCCTCTTTTACGCTTATGGGGTCGAACCTTGTCGGCGTGGCAACGTCTTCGTACAATTCTGGGTCATGGGACGGCGTAAGCCCGATGAACACCTTCGAAGTGGGCGGCGATAATGCGCAGCAGTATGCCGAACTTGCGAAGAGCATGGCGCACGGAAAGCTGTATCTTGAAGAAGAGCCGCCGAATTGGTTGCAGAATATGGAGGATCCCTACGATCGCGGCGCGCGCGACCAGATGGTCAAGGAGACGGGCGAGAACTACCTTTGGGACGTTGCCTACTACGAAGGCCACTATTACGTCTACTTCGGCGTGGTTCCTGTAGTGCTGTTCTATCTGCCGTTCTATCTTCTGACGGGCGCCAATTTCCCGACGGCAATCGGCGTCATCCTGGGAATGATCGCGTTCGTGACGGGCGTGTCCGCGTTGCTCGATCGATTTGCGCGCTATCATTTCAAGCGTGTGAGCGTCGGGCTGTACCTGCTTTTGCAGATCGCGGTGGTTTCCTGCAGCGGCATGCTCTATCTGTTGAAGTTCCCCACGTTTTACTCGCTTCCCATTATTCTTGCGTTAGCCTTCTCGGTGTGGGGATTGTATTTCTGGATGCTGGGCAGGGCTCGCCGTCGTCCCGAGCTGTTTTATTTCCTCGGTTCGTTATGTATGGCGCTCGTGGTCGGATGCCGTCCTCAAATGGTTATGCTGAGCTTTTTGGCGTTTCCTCTGTTTTGGAGGCCGTTCATCACCGAGGGCCATATCAAGAGCGCCGCAGGCGTTCGGCAGTTTGCCTGCTTAATCGCTCCGTACGTGCTCGTGGTCGCCGGCATCATGGGCTATAACTACGCGAGATTCGGTTCGTATCTCGATTTTGGAGCCAATTACAATCTCACGGTGAACGACATGACGAAGCGAGGTATGGCGGTGGGTCGCATAGCCCCGGCTCTCTTCGCGTACTTCTTCCAGCCTCCGTCGGCAAGCGGTGTATTCCCGTATCTGCAGGCGGCTCCTTTCGACACCACCTATTTGGGTCAGACGGTCAAAGAGCCTACGTTCGGCGGCATCTTTGCATGCCTGCCGCTTCTGTGGATCCTTCCTTTTGCGAAGAGCGCTCTGCAGATGCGCGTGCGTCAGCGCAAGACCCGCACGGTTGCCGGCGTTGTGGGCGTGCTCATTGCTTCGGGCATCATCATCGGCGTGGCGGATGCCGAGGTCGCGGGTATCCTCCAGCGTTATTTCGCCGATTTCAGCATCATGTTCCTGATGGCTGCGGTTCTGATCGCGTTCATTATGAACGAGAACCTTGATCGCCGCTCTGCGTTGTACGGGCTGTTTCTTCGAATCATGCCTGTGCTCGTGTTTGTCGGCGTGGTGTATTCGGTATTGTTGTGCTTTGTGGCCGAATCGGGCTGGTGGAGCGACGCCTATCCGTGGGCCTATCAATCCTTGCTCGAGACTTTCCAGTTCTGGACGTAGAAAAACGTGCGGAGGGCGACTGCGGGAGGTCGTTGGCTTGTAAGGACGTCTTGAAAGGTTGGGAATGAAAAAGCTTCTTGCGCAGTTCATGAAGTTCGGCGTGGTGGGCGTGATTGCGTTCGTGATCGATTACGGCCTGCTTGCTCTTCTGACGGAGCTTTTTGGCGTTAACTACCTGGTGAGCGCAACCATATCATTCACGGCGTCGGTAGTGTTCAATTACGCTGCTTCGATGCGCTATGTCTTCACGCACAAAGAAGGAATGAGCAGGCGTCGTGAATTCGCCATCTTCGTTGTGCTGTCCGTTATTGGCCTGCTGATCAACAACGGATGTATGTGGGCGGGTGTCGAATTGCTGGGCGTTCATTACCTTTTGACCAAGATCGTCGCGACGGCGATTGTCATGGTCTGGAATTTTGTGACTCGAAAAATATTCCTCGACGCCGGGGAATGAGGCGGCGGTCGCTTCGAGAGGCGCGCTGGATGCTGAGGGTCCATGGTGGCCGTCCGTCTCAAGGATCGTATCGAGGGAGTCGTTCAGGGGCTTATCGAGAGGCCGTCCAAAGAGCCTCGCCTTGAACGCTCCAGTTTTGCACGATGGGGTATGTCGCGCTGCGTTGCTGGCAATAAAAGAGGACCCGGTTGGGTCCTCTTCGTGGTTATTCGGTTGTCTGTGAGGCTTGCGCTTAAGCAAGTGACTGCTGTGACATGCGCAGGATGTCTTTCAGCAGATGGGGCCTGGCCATGATCTTACGCTTCATGCGAAGATCGCACCCTGCTCCGCGGCCTTGGGCATCGGTCAGATACTCAGGCTGGTGTGCTTCGATGGCGTATCCGACATGTTGGGAAACTTCCCACGCGTTTGCCTTTGCGGCGATAAGATAGGCATTCATGAGAATGCCCCCTTTCTTTGTTCCGAGGCGTTCTGCTTCGTATGCCAGGTCTGTTCCTGGCGTTGCCGCAAGGGTAGCACAGAGAGATTGAAAGTGGAACTTTGTACATACGCTTGTAACATTTGTCAATTTTTCACCACAATTAATCGGCATAAGGTACTTGAAAAATGGCGGACGGTATCAAATCGGTACCAAAATAAGGAATAGGGAGCCGCCGGTTCTAAGGCTGTCATCATGGGATTATGGCGCGTGGTGCTGAATCCTGTTCGGATTGTGGGATGTGCGGCTCTTTATCGAACGATCCCTGGTGAGCTTGGGGCATCATTGGTAGAATCGGTGTGCGATTCACGGGCGAGTGGTTCGGAATTGCGTACTATCAGGCATTATGCGAAAAAAGGACGAATCATGGGCGATATTGACGTGCGCGCGAAGCTGGCGCACTGGAAAGAATGCGTGGCCGATGCGGAATTGGCCTCTGAGCTGGATGACCTCTCGAATGCGGACGATGCAGCCATTGCCGACGCGTTCTTTCAAGACCTGGCATTCGGAACTGCGGGATTGCGCGGAATCATCGGTGCGGGAACGAACCGCATGAACATCTACACGGTCGCTCGTGCCACACAGGGTCTCGCGGATTACCTCAATGCCCACTTCGACGACCCGAGCGTTGCCATCGCGCGCGATTCGCGTCACAAGGGGCAGCTTTTCGTCAATACAGCGGCTTCTGTGTTGGCGATGAACGGCATTCGTTCGTACGTCTATCCTCGCGTCGAGCCTACGCCTGCGCTGTCGTTCGCCGTTCGCGACCTAGGTTGTTCCGCCGGCATCAACATGACGGCCAGCCATAATCCTGCCGCATACAACGGATACAAGGTCTACGGCGCCGACGGCTGCCAGATCACGAGCGAAGCTGCAAGGGAGATTTCGGACTGCATCGCGCGTCTCGGATACTTCGAAGAGGACGGCGCGTGTGCGAAAATCGCCGATATTCGCGATATGCTTGACGGCGGCTTGGTCAATTGGATCGGCGAAGATACTCTGGCGCGTTTCGAGAACGCCGTGCTCGAGCAGTCCCGGGAAGAGTCCGACGATGCCGACGCCCCCCTCGACATTGTGTATACGCCGCTGTGCGGCACCGGTCTTGAATGCGTTCAGACCGTGCTTGCGAAGATCGGCGTGCCGTATCTGAACGTAGTTCCGGGCCAGGATGTGCCCGATGGAGATTTTCCGACGTGCGAATACCCCAACCCGGAAGAACGTGCTGCGCTTGAGAAGGGCATCGAGCTCTGCCGTGCGCGAGCGGCCGTCGGCCGTACGCCCGACTTGCTTTTGGCGACCGACCCCGATGCCGACCGCGTTGGCGTGGCGGTTCCCGACGGCGATGATTTCGCGCTTATCACGGGCAACGAGATGGGCATTCTGCTGATGGATTTCATTGCGCGTCGCAAGCTCGAACGCGGCGAATCCCTGGACCGCAGCGTTGCCATCACCACGATCGTTTCTTCCGCCATGGCAGACGAAGTGGCCGAGGCGTATGGTTTCGAGCTTCGTCGCGTGCTTACGGGCTTCAAATACATCGGCGAGCAGATCGCCATGCTCGAGGCGGCGGGCGAAGCCGGCCGTTTCATGTTCGGTTTCGAAGAGAGCTATGGATACCTTGCGGGAACGCATGTGCGCGATAAGGACGCCGTGGTGGCAAGCATGCTGATTTGCCAGAT
>USEQ01000052.1 GCA_900553655.1 uncultured Slackia sp.
AAAACGACGCCCGAACGGCTGGCTTCTAGCCCAAGGATGGCGAGAATACCGCTGGAACCCGCCCGTGCTACCCAGCAAGCACTCGCTCGATGCCGCCTATCCCGATCGCCCTGTGGCGTTGTATTCGGGAGACGCTCATACGCTGTGGCTCAACACGCGGGCGCTTGAGGAGCTCGGCGTGACGAAAGACAGCATCGCCCCCGAAGGAGGCAGCTATGATCGTGACGAAGAAGGCGAGCTGACCGGCATCGTCCGCGAGGCTGCCGCCATGGAGCTCATGCCCCGCATCGTCGCGTCGTTCACCCTTGACGAAATCGCCCATGCTTACGAAGGCTTCCTGAAACGCCTTGCCGAAAACGGCATCACGAGCATTTGCGACGTCAGCTTGATGGCGCAGCCTGGACTGGACTTCGTGCGCGACGACGTCTATGCGACCCTCGAAAAAGAGGGGCGTCTTACTGCGCGCGTACACCTCTTCCCCACCCTGCTCGAAGACATGGGGCGCTTCGAGAGCATGCGCGAAACCTACCGCGGTCCGCTCCTGAACGCTTCCGGCTTCAAGCAATTCTTCGACGGCGTTTCCAGCCAACATACCGCCTACCTGCACGCCCCCTACACTAATGCGCACTTCGAAGGTGACCGTGGGCAGACCACCGTCCCGTTCTCGACCATGCACGACCTCGTTATGAAGGCTGCCGAAAAAGGCTATCCCGTCCGCATTCACACCATCGGCGATGAAGCCATTCATGAAGCCCTCGATATCTTCGAAGAGGCCCACGAACGTTTCGGCCTTCCCAAATTCGGCCGCAATTCCCTCGAGCATCTTGAGAATTTCCAGCCAGACGACATAGCGCGACTTGCCCGCCTCGGCGTGACCGCCTCTGTACAGCCGCCCCATATCACGCTCGATCCCGGCGGCCCGGAGCGAGACCTGGGGGCGGACCGCTGCCAATACATGTGGCCGTTCAAGACGCTCCTTGCCGAAGGGGCCGTCTTGGCATTCGGAACCGACTCCCCCGTCGTAGACGTCAACTCTCGCGGAGTACTCTACACCGCCGTCACGCGCAAAGACGCCACGACGCATGCCCCCGAAAACGGATGGCTCCCTTCCGAACGCATCAGCATGGCGGAAGCGCTTCGCGCGTACACCGTAGGCTCGGCGATCGCCGCGAACGACCCCGATATCGGAACGTTGGAAGCGGGGAAATGGGCCGATATCGCCGTGTTCGACCGAAATCTGCTCGGAGAGGAGCTGGCCGACAAGCCAGAACTCATCCTCGAGGCAGAAACGCTTGCCACCTACGTCGCTGGACGGGAGGTCTACCGCGCCAAGTGATGCGACACGCCCCGATACGTGATGCAAAGCCCTGTAGCCACGCCCCGATACGTGGTGCAGGGCACTTCGACAAGATGGCAACACGCGTGCCGCGCCGGCCAAGAAGTGCGCTACCATAGGGCTGAGAGGAACTAGGGGAAGTTAAAAATAACTAGCTCATCCGAACAATAACTCGGACGTTCGCATTCGTTCTTCCGAGTGATACCGCATCCACGAGCGAAAGGATGGAAAGCATGGATATCAAGGTTATCGGTCGCAAGGTCACGGTTACCGACGCTCTCAACGACTATGCAATCGAAAAGATTGGCAACGCGATGAAGGTCATGAGCCTCGATGTTGCTGATACCGAAGTTGTGCTGCGCGTCGAAAAAACTCGCGCCATCCCTTGCATCTGCGAAGTCACCATTCGCCTCAAGGGCCACACCATCCATGTGGAAGAGCACGAAGAAGATATGTACGCCGCAATCGACGTCGCATCCGCCAAGGTTCTTCGCCAGCTGCGCAAGTACAAGACCCGCGTTATCGATCACCGCATGCGCGAAACCCTGAAGGAAACCGCACCCATCGAAGCAACCGGAGCAAACTTCGACGAGCTGATGGCCGAGCTTTCCGCCGATGACGAAGTCGTCCGCGTCAAAGAGATGGACTTCGAGCCCATGACCGAGGAAGAGGCTCTTATCCAGATCGACCTTCTGGGCCATGATTTCTTCGTCTACACCGACCGCGACTCCAACGAGGTCAACGTTATGTATCGCCGCACCGGCGGCGGCTACGGTCTCTTGAAGCCGAAAGCGGAATAAACCCGAGTATTGCAGCGCGCAATCTCAACACATGCGGAGGGAGCCTGAAAAGGCTCCCTTCTTTAGCTCTAGGTCTTGAACGGTCAGACAAGAACGGCGCCTTAGCGAACCGAGCGCATAGGCACAAGCGCATAGACGAAGACCGCATTCTCCTCCTCTTTGAATTCGTATATCAAATCGAAAGGACTCACGGCCACCTTGCGAACAGCGTCGCCGAATTCCTCCTTGATCGAAAGAGGAAGGTTCTTCGATCCTATTTCGGGAAACGTATCAACACTCGAAGGAACGTCAGAAAATCTCTTTTTCTATCACATCGAGAAGCTCTTGCTTGCCCTTCACCCCCATCTTCCTGTAGATGTTTCTGACATGGGTTTTCACCGTGCTTTGCGAGATGGTCAACTTATCCTGGATATAGGGGACGGTGCGGCCGTTCGCCAAATACACCATCACCTCTGTCTCGCGCACCGAGAGACCGAATCGCTCCGCCATCGACCTACACGCGTCCTCTACACCCTGCTTGTCCTGCACCCCCTCCCGAGCTTCAACAATTCGCACCAGATCAACTTGGGTCAATACAAAGCTTGAAACTATGACGAGAACGATCGCGGAAAGAGCATAGAGAAAGCGCCCTATTCCGAAATCTGCCGCATCGCCAAGAAGTCCGCTCGCAAAAGCGAATCCCACGAAAAACGATGCCCACTCTACGCAGCACGAACGCGCTAAAACTTCCAAGGGCCTACATCCCGAACGGGGCTTTCGCTTTGCATAAATCAGCTCGCATGTGCCTTGGATTATCCACGGTACGTCAAACCTGAACCCCTTCGACACAGCAGGCCCTGCGATACGCTTGTCTCTGAAGGACAATTTACATCGCAGGGTTAACTGCGTCACGAGGCTAATTGCGGTCGGGAAAACCGGAACGCATCAGTAACGTGCCAAAAACTCCTTGGTACGCTGGTGCTGCGGATTGTTGACCACCTGCTCCGCGGGGCCTTCCTCCACGATCACGCCGCCGTCCATGAATACGATGCGGTCGGCCACATCGCGTGCGAACTGCATCTCGTGCGTGACAATGACCATGGTCATGTGCTCTGCCGCAAGCTTCTTGATGACCTTGAGCACCTCGGCGGTAAGCTCGGGATCGAGCGCGCTCGTAGGCTCGTCGAAGAACACAACCTCAGGATTCATGCACAAAGCGCGGGCGATGCTCACTCGCTGCTGCTGGCCGCCCGAAAGCTGGCAGGGAACCTTGTCCTCGTTACCCTCGAGGCCCATTTTGGCGATCAGCTCGCGCGCCTGACGCTCCACTTCCTCCTTGTTGCGTTTCTGCACGCAGATGGGCGCATCCATGATGTTTTTGAGCACGGTGTAGTGAGGAAACAGATTGTAGTTCTGGAACACCAGGCCGAATTTCATCTTCGCACGGCGCAGAACGTCGGACTTGGCGTACTCGGCCTTGCCGTTATCTCCCGTACGGGCCACCGTCATGTCGTCGTAGAGCAAATCTCCCGAATCAAACGTTTCGAGCAGCGTAGCACAGCGCAGAAGCGTGGATTTACCGCCGCCCGACGGACCAATCACCGCAACGACCTCGCCCGGCATGACGTCGAGCGAAATGTCCTTGAGCACTTCGTTCTTTCCGAAGCTCTTCTTGATGTGCGACAGGCGCACTACAGGGTTTTGAGTATCCATGAGTAAGTCCTTATTGCGAAAACGTTAGTCGTGATAGTAATTGAGCTTCTTTTCGACACGGTTGAGCACAATTTCGACCACGAAATTGAAGACCCAGTAAAATGCGGCAGCGAACACGAACGGCAGCATGCTGACCTGAGAAGCGACCAATGCCTTTGCCGTACTGAACATCTCGGCGACGCCGATGGCGAACGCAAGCGAAGTGTCTTTGACAAGCGTAATGATTTCGTTGCCCATAGCAGGAAGAATACGCTTGATTACCTGAGGAAGAACGATCTTCATGAACGTCTGGCCGCGCGAATAACCCAGCACGCTGGCCGCTTCGAGCTGACCTTTGGGAATGGACTGGATACCGCTGCGGTAGATTTCGGCGAAATATGCCGCATAGTTGATGATGAACGCAATGATGGTCGCGTTGAATTTCGAATCGGTGGAAAGCTCCACACCGAAGATGTAATACGGCGCAAAGTAGATGAAGAACATCTGCAGCATGAGCGGCGTGCCGCGCATGATGGAAATATAGAAGCGCATAAGCCACGCAAGCGGCTTGAACTTGCTCATACGCCCAAGGGCAACGACCACGCCCAAGGGCAAAGACCCAACAAGGGTCAGAAAGAAAATCTGCAGGGTGACCACAAAGCCTGTCCCCAGCATTCCGAGCATAGTACCAATATCCACGAAAGTCCCCTTTCCTTGTATATACACGCGAGCATTGCATACGCGAATGCGATTCGATACCTGCGTGCATATAGCGCAGCCCTGCCAGGGCGTATATGCACGCAAAACCCGAATCGAAAACCCACGCCAAACCAAGCTCGTCACAATCATTTCGTGCGGCATACGAGGTTACAGCGCAAATCGCGGACGAGCATAACGCCCGTCCGCGATGCAAGGTCTCAAAACCCTTTCAGCAGTCTACCCGAAAACCGCTTTACTTAATGAGCCAGTTTTCGAAAGAGAGGCCGTACTCGGAGTATTTGTTGCACAGCTCCTCGACGGTACCGTCCTCGTACATTTCCTTCAAGGTTTGGCTGACCTTCTCGGCGGTCTCCGTATCACCCTTCTTGAAGCCGACTGCATAATGTTCGGAGGAAAGCGTCTCGTCAAGCATGACGTATGCATCGGGCTTCGCGCTCATCTGATATTGAGCGATGGAGAGGTCGCAGGCAACTGCATCAACGGCGCCGGACTCAAGCTGCATGAACGCCGTATTGTACTCAGCGATGGTTTCGAGGTTGGCGAAGGTGGCGGCCAGATCGGCGCGATCGCCTTCGAGAACGTCAAGAGCGGCAGAGTCGGTCTGGGTGATGACGTTTTTGCCGGCAAGATCGGCAAGGCTTGCGATGCCCTTGTCCGCCTTCACGACAATAACCTGGCCGTTAAGCATGTAAGGATCGGAGAAGGTATAGTCGTCCTCTCGGCCTTCCATGGTGAAGCCGTTCCAGATGCAGGTAATGGCGCCGCTATTGAGCAGCGTGTCCTTTGCATCCCAGTCGATGGGCTCGTACTTGACAGTCCAGCCGTTGCGCTCTGCCACTTCGGCAGCAAGGTCGAGGTCGAATCCAGTGAAGTTGCCGTCATCGCCCACGAAGCCGTACGGCGGATAGGACTGGTCGAAGCCGACGATAAGCTCGTTGGAAGCCGCAGCATCGCCCGAAGCAGCGTCGGAACCTTCGCTGGAGCTGGAAGAGCATCCCGCAAGCACTGCCACAGACAGAGCCATTGCCGCCATGAAGGCGAAAATCAAAGAAAGTTTCTTCTTCATTTCGTCGCCCTTGCTTTCTGAAACGTTTTCCTCTTAATTTCCTCCTGCACTTTACCATGCTAAAGTGCGTGGCACATAGTATACCACAGCAGCGTGATGAAGCGAACACGACGAAGAAGGAACGGCGGACGGGCGGTTTCGCCCCACAGGCGCACGCCGAAGACGCAGCCAGAGAAGCTTAAGAAACGAATCCGACGCTCAGAACCCCGCAGAAAGATACGAGAAGTAAAACGGCAAACGAGCCAGAAACGTGGCGATGGAAACGAGAACGCAGCCGAAACCGCCCATGACGGCCCCACGCCAGCCTTCGCGACGCGCCGCCTTCCCCAGCACGTACAGACCCACCAGGCTTGTTGCCGCATACAACACGATGACGACGCCGTACCACGGCACGGCCTGAGAAGCGCCGGCAACGTTGTTCTCGACCCCTGCAAGGAAACGCGCATGCATTCCCAGCAAAAGAACGACGCCGACCGCGCATACGTACGAAACGCGCCGCAAGACACAAGACCAGCGACTGCTGCGACCAAGCAGCACCCTCAGCACACAAGACGCAAGCGCCGTCCCCGCCACAAGGGAGAGGCCCCAGAGGTTCAAGGGAGTATGCCATGTATCCCATGAAGGCACGGTAGAAACCGAGTATGCGAACGCAGTGAACCACAGCATGAGAGCCGATGCGATGATCGAGCAGGCAAGCAGCGTTTGGGCAAGGGCTTTGGAGTAGCGAATCTTGTACGTATAGAGCCAGTACATGCCGCCGACGAAAAGGAACACAACCGTACAGAGCACCTCGTTGGAAAGCGGAGACCTGCCAATGCCCGCGAAAGCATGCAAAGCATTGGCCGGCGTGCCCAAATGCGTGGCGGACGCCATGAAACCCACCCAGACCACTCCGAGCGGAACCAGGAACGCATGGCTTACGCGATTCCACGATGTTTGATCCATACGCTTCGCATGCGCCAGGAGATATGCGGCCATCAATGCGAAGGCCAACGCGCCCGCTGGGGAGAGCGCCGTGAACATGGCGAGCGAAACCTCGCTGAATCCTCCTGCCATCATGCCCCTATCGATACATCCTGCGCACCGCAGGCTCCACGGCAAGCAGGCTTTGAACATCGCGCAACGTCGTGCGGCACAACAGGGCAAGCCCGCGATACGTCTTCGTTTCGCACGCTTCGTGGAACTGGGCCAAGAAGCGCTCGGACCAACACAGAACATGATCGCCCAACAGCTCGCACAGCAGATCGGGGCGGTGGCGCGCAACCTGCGCGCACAGCATCAGGAGACGGCCGAACTGGTCTTCGGGGTCATTCGCCTCATACAGGCTCGTCACCCCGTGCTCACGCATCCAATCGCGCAGCATATGCCACGTACGGCCATACATCACCTTGTCGCGGTCCATATACACAGACCCCCATGCGGGCGCCGGTTTTATCCCCGGGCCGCGAAGCAGCCGTGTGAATTCTTCAGATACCTTCTCGGGGAATTCGTCCTGCCCTTCATATACAAGAAGCGCCACCTCGCGTCGGTCGCGTTCTTCGCCAAACGGCCAGTCAAGTGCAATATCCATACCGGCAAGAACAGGGAAAACCTGCGCGGCCTGCTCTTTCACGGGATGGAAAAGAAAGCATGATCCCAAGATATCGGCGCATGCCGCAAACGCCTCGATGAATTCGTCGTTTTGGAGCATGGCCGAAGACTGCTCTTCGTCTTCGACGAAATACGGCTGTTCGTTCATCGAATTCCTTTCACGAATGGTCCTCAGTCGCTGCGCGAAGCTCGTCTCCGAGCATCCGCTCCCGTCACCCCCGCTACACCTCGCGATTGTTCTCGATTTCCGACGGGTTGGCTATGAACCCTTTCGCCTCGAAAGCTTCGTGCGCGGCCGGAGAGAGGCGCACGAAGAAGTTGGGGCTCGTATACGACGAATCGGGCAGGGGCATGATATCGGACGAAGCACCTTCGGACAGTCCCCTCAGCTCATCCGACAGCCCGAATGCAAGAGCGCGAAGCGGACAGGCCTCGACGCAGATGGGCAGCTTACCTTCGGACACGCGGTCGGAACATCCGTCGCATTTCGAGCTTTGCCGCGAAAACGGATCGATCGAAGGCGCATGGTAGGGGCACGCCATGGTGCAGTAACCGCAACCGATGCACTTCTTCGCATCGACGCAGACGAGATCGAGCTCGTTTTTATGCATGGC
>USEQ01000053.1 GCA_900553655.1 uncultured Slackia sp.
CCAAGCGAATCCCCTTCGAAAGCGAGGCGACGAAAGCAGGGGTGTATCCTACGCGCAAAATCCCTTCTCTATGCCCCGACTGCGCGGCGCATCTGCGCTACGGAGAAACCCGCCGTGCTTTATGCAGACGCGAACCTCGCCCCTCGTGCAAAACATGCGCTAACCATTGCTACGAACCCGAGGAGGCGGCATGGCAGCGCACGGCCATGGCTTACGCGGGACCGCGCGCCTTGTTTCGCGGACATGCCATCGAAGCAGTGCGGCACCTGCTTCAAACAAGGCTGAAATAGGCAAGCTTTCTTGCTGCGCCGAAGGTAAGCCCCATCATGCCTCGCAGCCACTTGCCGCATGGCGCTGCGGTCCGGCGTCAAATCGCACTGCAGGCCTTCGACGCGCCAAGCGCAACGGCCCTAGCCCAGAGCGACATCGAGCACCATCATGGTGAGAAAGCCCAGCATGACGCCAGCGGTTCCCCAGTTGGAATGCGTGCTCAAGTGCGCCTCCGGAATGAGCTCCTCAACCACGACGAACATCATCGCGCCGGCCGAAAAGGCGAGCATCCAGGGCATATACGGCGTTATGAAGCCCACGCCAAGCACAACAAGACAGCCAAACACCGGTTCGGCCAATCCCGAAAGGGCTCCCATGGCAAATGCCTTCGGCCTGCTCATACCCTCCTGAACAAGTGGCAACGACACCGCCGCACCTTCGGGAATGTTTTGTATGCCAATGCCGAGGGCGAGGGCTGTCGCCATGCCCATCAGCGTCGGATCTCCACCGGCCTGCGCCGCCATGGCGAAAAGCAAACCGACGCTCATGCCTTCGGGTATGTTATGAAGCGTCACCGCAGTGAAGAGCAGCGTCGAACGCCCCCAACGCGAAGGTAAGCCCTCGGGTTTGTCCTTGCCAATATTGAAATGAGGCAGAAGGGCATGCAGGACGAAAAGGAATGCCGCGCCCAAGACGAAGCCCCCCGCTGCAGGAATCCAGCCTATTTGACCCGCTTCCTCCGCACGCTCAATTGCAGGAATGAGCAAGCTCCATACGCTTGCCGCAATCATGACGCCGGCAGCGAATCCAAGAAAGAGCGTCTGAGCGACGCCGCCACGCTTGCCGCGGATGAGAAAAACCGCCGCAGCGCCGAACGCCGTGCACGCAAAGGTGAAACCCGTACCGGCAGCAGCGCCGAGAAAAGCATCCGTCATTTTCTTCTCCCTTTCACACCCCAAATCACGCCGAGGCCCAGCAGAGTACGTTACTATGCAAACCGTACGATACATCGCAACGGCGACCAAGGCGAGCAATCGCAGAATCGAGGGAACCATGATAAACCAGCGCATGTTCGAACTGGGAGACGAACCTTCCGCTATCCGCGAGCTTTTTGCCTACGGACTGGCCCGCAAGGCCGAAATAGGAGCCGAAAACGTTTTCGATTTCAGCCTTGGCAACCCAAGCGTCCCCGCTCCCTCGTCCGTCAAAGAGGCGATCATCGATATTCTCGAGCAGCCGGCCGAACAGGTGCACGGATACACGCCCGCACAAGGCGCCTTTGGCGTCCGCAAGGCCATCGCCGAATCGCTCAACCGCCGTTTCAACACGGCATACACCGCCGAAAACCTCTATATGACCGTTGGCGCCGCAGCGTCGATTTCAATCTCTATCAACGCCCTGGCAAATCCCGAAGACGAATTCGTCGTGATTGCGCCGTACTTCCCCGAATACAAAGTATGGATCGAAAACGCAGGATGCGTATGCGTCGAGACCCCCGCACGCGTTACTGATTTCCAACTGAACATCGAGGCCATCGAAGATGCCATCACCCCTCGAACGAAGGGCGTCATCATCAATTCGCCCAACAATCCCACAGGAGCCGTGTACCCCGAGTGCGATCTGGTGGAGCTTTCAAACGCGCTGCGACGCAAGCAAGACGAATACGGCCATGCGATCTACCTGATCTCCGACGAGCCTTATCGCGAGATAGCATACGGCGAAACCAAAGTCCCCTTCGTACCGGAGCTCTTTGAAAACACGCTCGTATGCTATTCCTATTCGAAATCCCTCAGCCTTCCAGGAGAGCGCATCGGCTACGTGCTGGTACCCCCGACGATGGAGGATTCCAGGAGCGTCTATGCGGCCGTATGCGGAGCTGGCCGCGCTCTTGGATTCGTGTGCGCACCGGTTCTTTTCCAATCCGTCATAGAGCGCTGCGTCGATGAGCCGTGCAATATCGAGGCCTATCGCAAGAATAGAGACCTGCTCTATAACGGCCTTACCAAGCTCGGCTACGAATGCGTCGCACCGCAAGGAGCGTTTTACCTGTGGATGCGCGCGCTTGAACCCGATGCGCAGGCCTTCGTCGAAAAGGCGAAGAAATATGAGCTGCTGATCGTCCCGAGCAACAGCTTCGGCGTTAAGGGCTGGGTGCGCATAGGCTACTGCGTCGATTACTCCGTCATCGAGCGTTCTCTTCCCGCATTCGCGGAGCTCATGAAGCACTACCAGGTACGTGAGCTTTAAGAAAGCACCGCCGCGAAGCGTGCATTGCCGCACGCTTCGCGGCCCGCAAGAGCATGGGCTACAATGAGAGGACTCGGCTCAACACGCCGGCATTCTCGACATTGGCGTAGGCCGTTCGAAAGGACCCCATGCTCTCTTTTCTGCAAACCAATCCAAATTCAACCTCGGATTCTTCGGCGAATCTCACCCCCTCCAAGCTCGGCTGGGGTTTTCTCCTTGCCTGGGTCTTCTGCATCTTCTACCTGGGAACAATCGACTGCCGCTTTCTTATAGAGCCCACACCGAGCAATGAATCCCTCCCGTTTTTGACGCAGCTCATTGTGTCAGGCCTCCCCGTCTTTGCATCCATTGCAACCATCGGCTACGCCATAGCCATCGAACCCCGCATGGGAGAGCTCGTCGACCATCCCCGCATGCGCATAGCTTCTCCCCTCATCGCCTCGATAGGAACCGTTGTCTACTTTCTTCCTTTGCCGAACAACACGTGGGCACTCCCCGTCTTCATAACGGCCTCCATGGCCACGGGGATAGGCAGCGGCTTCATGTGGCTTCTTTGGGGTTCGTTCTATTCCCGCATCCCCCAAGACCACACTGAAGTGCTCGCTCCAGCCTCCGCAGCCATCGCAGCGCTTTTAGCCCTGGCGTCCTCCGCCATGAGCGGATGGATTGGAGTGGTGTTTGTAGCATCATTCCCCATCATCTCGGGTATGAGCCTTGAATGGGCTTTAAAGAACACTCCGCAAAAGCAGGGAAACCGAAACGAGCATGGCCAACCATCTGCAGCGCACGCGCTGCGATCAATGGGAAGAACCGTCCTCGGGATCTTCGTCGCTTGCGTTTTCGTTTGCCTTTCTGGAAGCTTTCTCGACGCCGACCCCTCCGTAAGACCCGAAACGCCCGTCAACCAGGTCTCGGTCCTTGTAGCACTTGTTTTCACCATGGCGCTTACGACCGTAGCCGTTGTAGGCCCACGACGAATTTCGATTTCGTTTTTCTACCGCTGGATGTGCCCTGCCCTGGTGCTTGGCTTCGCATCCGTAATCCTTCTGCCCGAACCTTTCGGCAGCATAGTGGCCTTCGTCACATCCATTTCTGCGCGATTCGCTTTCTGCCTCATCACGCAGATGTTTTTCGCGCGATTCGCCGAAAGCGGAAAGGCAACCGCAACCCAATCGTTCGGGTGGGGATGGGTCGGAGTTCACCTTGGCGATTTTATTGGGGTGCTCCTGCTCCTCCTTCTTCAGAATTTCCCAACCATCGGCATGGGCGGGCCTGAAGACATCGCAGCCGCCTGCATTGTCGTGCTCGTGTTCGCCACGATGTTTGTGCTCGATGACGGAACAAGCTTCCGTACGCAGAATTCCGATACGGAAGACGCCTTCTCAACCGTCGTGCCATCGAAGAGAAGCAGGGAATCCAAGACTGCGTGTCCGAAAGATGGCGCGGGCAGCCGAGCAGACCACAACGACGGCGTGCGAACGGAGCGCCACGCCCCATCACGGGACACCGAAGAGCCACTGACGGATAAAAGAGAGCCAGCCGCCAGCGATACACCATTCGAGGAGGTCATCCTCTCTATTTCGAAAGCATCGAGGCTCACTCCTCGCGAAACGGAAGTCTTCGCTCTTTTGGCCCGCGGTCGATCCATCCCCTATATCCGCGACGAACTTGTGATATCGAGGGAGACCGCCGCCACCCACGCGAAGCATATCTATGCGAAACTCGACGTACACAGCCGCCAAGAGCTTATCGACCTGGTAGCAAAGCATTAAAAAGAGGAGGAGCCGAACGGCTCCTCCTCTTCAAGGGAGGGGTATGGGTAGGCGCCTATTCCACACCGAGAGCATGCTTAGCAGCAATGCGGCCGAACGTAGCCGTGCGTCCCGCATTCATGCCCGCGAAGTTGCTCGGGTAATTATGCGGATAGAAACCACCCTGATCGTTGCCGCACACATAGAGGCCTTCGATGACCGAACCGTCTTTGCGGAGCGGCTGGCTGTTTGCGTTCGTGATAACGCCATGGATGGTCACCAGAAGCTCACCGCCAATACGTGCCGCATAGAACGGAGCCTGAGAAACATCGCTTAGACGGTATGCCGGCTTTCCGAAATCGACATCCTCTCCCGCTTCGGCCAGCTCGTTGTAGCGCTCAACCGTGGCAAGGAAGGTTGCTTTTTTCTCGGCGTCGAAGCCCATGGCGTCGGCCAGCTCCTCGAGCGTATCGCACTTCTTCAGGGAGCCGTTTTCGATGCGCGGGTTGAGCCAGAACTCGTCGAGATGCTCAGGCGTAATAGCCTCGCAGTCGTACACATCGGCATTGAAGGCCGTTCCTGCAGGAGCGGGAGCGAGGCGGGAACAACCGCACGTGTCGAACTGAACGATATCCTCCCAATAATTGCCGTCCCAGACGATCCAGGAATAATGACCCGGCTGATTCGCGCCTCCTGCATAGCTCATCGGATAGCACTGGTCTTCGTTCATGAAGCGTTCGCCGTTGATATTGACATGCAAGAACGGCTGGCTGCCGGGAAGGAAGATATCGCCGCCGGTGTACGACCCATCGAATTCAAATCCATCGGGCAGAATGGCACGATTCCAGATCATGGCCGCGCCTCCTGCTTCAAGCTCGGCGCCCGCCCACAAGGCCATGCGGATGCCATCGCCGGTTTCGGTGTTGCTGTCTCGCAGCGCGCACCAGTTGGTATTGCCCGGGCACAGATCCTGCAGCATCTCGTCGTTCGCGCCATAGCCTCCCGTGCATACGATAACGCCCTTAGACGCATTGGCCTGAATAACCTTTCCGTCGTTGTCGATTGCGACGACGCCGGTCACCTTCCCTGAATCATCCTGCACAAGCTGCTGAACGGGCGTCAGGAAGCGAATCTCTCCGCCGAGTTCGTTCTGGAAGATATCCGCCATTACTTCGAGATGCATATATGCACCGTAGTTCGGGCCTTCCGGGTTGTATTCATCAAGACATGGGTTGTAGCACATAGCGGGGTAGTACGCATGAGCGTCATCGGGGCAATGCCACTCGAACGGGAAAAGCATGCCCTTGGGACCGAGCGTCGCCTCCATCCACTCGATCATTTCACCGGACTTTTCCGCCCAAGTCTTATAGAGAAGCATGTTCGCGTCGCCAGATTGCGTCATGTTGGCATGATTCAAAAGCGTAGGAACATCTTCGTGATGATCGGGAGCAAGACTGGAATTGAGCGCACCGATTGCCTCGCGCGCCGCCGCAATAGCACCGCCCTTTTCGAACACAAGGACCTTGGCGCCTTCTTGGGCGGCCGTGGTCGCGGCAGGAAGGCCGCCGTTCCCAGCACCGACAACAACGATGTCGACATCGACCGTCTCGTCGATGGTCTTCGGCATCTCGGGCTTATCGCGCCAAGATCCCTGCTGTTCGCCGGAGCCGCCCTTGGCATCTGACGAGCTCGTGCTCGGAGCGCAGCCGGCCAATGCAGCTCCGGCCGCAGCAAGCGCGCCCGTTGCAGCAAAACCCGTCAAAAAACTACGACGATTCATTGCATGGTTTTTCATGATCCCTCTCCTGTTCGTGTCAGAAAACGTATCCGCCTCCCTCTCGGCGGCGTTTCCACGACTTCGAAACTACAGGAGCCACTTCCTGAAAACCATCGCCCTCTTGCGGGTATATTTCGTCAAAATACCTGTTCAGAAACGATATGCCCTAAAGCAGGTGAGGCAAAGAAGGCGCAATCAGGCACCAAGCAATGGGCACGGCGAGAGCAGGGAGAAAATCGAGCGTTTTGATTTCCTTGAGTCCCACGATAGAAATACCAGACATCATGATGAGGCATCCTCCCACAATGGAAAGTTCGGTCATCATGCTCCCCGAAATGAAATCGCCCAAAAGAACCGTGAGCGCATATATGGAACCCTGCCAGACAAATAAGACCACGGAGGCAAGACACATGCCCACTCCGTAAGTCGAAGCCAAAACCATGGACGTCACGAAGTCGAGCATGGCGTTGGTGAACAGAAACGTGGCATCTCCGTACAACGCGCTCTGCACAGGACCCAGAATAGAAAGCGTGCCCACGCAAAACAGCAGACATCCCGTAACGAGTCCCTGACCGAGATCCTTGCCGCCCCTGCGTGACGTGGCATTCTCCATGCGCTCCCCCAGACGAAGCGAAGAGCCGATGGCGCCGCCTATGGCAAGGCTCGCAATGAAGAGCACCGGGTACGAGCTGTTCGGCATGTTCTGCATGGCGGAATTAAGACCGAGAACCATTGCCGCCACGCCCATGGCGGTAAACAGCGTGTCGTTCACGCGCTCGCTCATGACCTTCTTCAGCGTGCCGCCTATAACGCTGCCCGCCGCAATGGCAATAACATTGACGATGGTGCCTATCATAGTGCCACTCTCCGTATGAAGCCTTACCGAAAACGCTTGAAGTATACCCTTGTGCATGCAAGCGTGCTTCAAAAGCGGCCCGTACGCAAAAGGAAGTGCGTCGTGCGCACTTCCTTTCAAGGTGTACCTATGCTGCTGCTGAAGGCTTAGAACGTCGAGAAGACGTAATCCAGCTCTTCTTCGAGAGAGTCCTCGACAATGCGCCACGTTCCGCCCTCATTGACCATGTCGAACGCTGCATAATAGTCGGTCATTGCGGTGCTCTCGGCCATGGCCTGACCATACAGCTCGCCAACCTTTGCCTTGGCGGTTTCGAGGTCGGCCGCGTCTGCCGCACCCGAGCTGATGTATTCATCGAGAAGGTCGTTAAAGAGCATGCCCATCTCGAAGAAATCACGCTCGGTGGTATCGACATACACCGTTGCCGTGGCTCCGTCGGAATCGATATAGACGCTATCAATAGAATAGTCGAAATCGGTCGTAGCCCATACGGCAACTTCATTGGGGTCGATGCCAAGGTCTCTCAGGCTCATATCTACGCCGTCGATGGTGACGAGGTCCTCATCGTCGTATTCGGCGCCAAGAGCGCTCAAAACTGCGGAGTCTGCGTTTTTGTACTTGTCAAGCTCGGTCGAAACAAGGTCGGCTATCGCCTGCTCCTCGGCGCCCATGTCCTCCGCAAGGGAAGAAGAGCCTGCGGGAACATCGGCGGAGGGAACGTAATCGCTTTCATAGGCGTTTATGCTGCCTATGATGCCCATGGTCAAAACGAACGAAAAAATAGCCCACAGGATAGAGAACACGATGCCGAT
>USEQ01000054.1 GCA_900553655.1 uncultured Slackia sp.
GGGCAGATCGCTGCATTCTTTGGCGGCCAAGACGGCAGCCTTCATCTCAAGCAGGTCGGCCATGGTCTCAATCAAAATGATATCCGCACCGGCCTCCACGGCCGCGCACACCTGCTCGGCGAACAAATCGTACGCCTCATCGAAGCTCATGGTGCCAAGAGGTGCAAGCAACGCGCCCGTCGGGCCGATATCAGCAACCGCATAACGCGCACCGGCGTTGCGCACGCAGACAACGGCGGCCGCGAACACCTCGCGCACCGAGGCGGCGTCGCCGAGTTTGCGCGCATTGGCGCCGAACGTGTTCGTGGTGACTGCAAGACTTCCCGCTTCGACGTATTGGCGATGAATCGCGGTCACTTCATCGGGGCTGTTCAGGCACAGAAGTTCCGGCAGTTCGCCCGCCTCAAAGCCCGCTGCCTGCAACATGGTGCCCATAGCGCCGTCGAAAACCAGATACTCCTCGCCCGCAATCACGCGTGCAAGATAATCATCGGCAATGCGCAGCGCGTCACGCGCATCGGCGGAAACAGCATGAGAAGTTATCGGTAGCATGGCGTACCAGCCTTTCGCAATGAACAATGAGCGGCGCAGGGACATCCGGCACAGCTTCTTTTGGCACCTTCGTACAGTTCGTCGAACAATCCGACGAACGCCGTGACACTTTTCACGGGAACAAGCAGGTTGGAGTCGGTCACCGTCATCCCGAGTTTTTTGTCCGCCTCGAGCGTGCGCACGATGGCGGGCTGAATATCAAGCGGCAAATCGCCGTAGCCGGGACTGAAACGCCAATTCGTATGCAGCCCGAGCCTTGCCGCTTCGGCAACGATCGCGGCCTCGCACGCATCCGCCGCACATTCCACCAGGGAAGAGCCCGCCGCACCGAACACGACGGCATCGAGCGCGCTTCTTGCCTTCATGCGCATAGCTGCGCGTTCGTTGGCGAGCCCGAGCGTGACCGCCATGACCGCGCAGGAACGCGCTGCATGAAGGTGCTCGTAGATAGCCGAGCCTTCAAGCACAAGAGAGCTTCCCTGGAGACGAATCACGCCGCCTGAAGCATCGACGGGAAATATTTTGTATACGAACGAAGGCGCCGAATCGCGCTCACAGGTGGCGATGAGCGCATCGATGCGCTCATCGAGCACCTCGTCGGTCTGCTGGCCAGAATAGCCGATATAGCGAAGCGCTTCGGCCTTGTCGACGCGATACTGCGACATGGCTAGCTCGCTGCGCCGCGCAATCGCGCGACGGCTGCCCGAGCTATGCTCGGCTGATTCATCGTGTACACGTGAATGCCGTCGACGCCCGCCCGTGCAAGGCCCTCCATCTGGTCGCACGCGTATTCGATACCGGCCGCGCGCAGCGATTCGGGGTCTTCTTCGTAACGTGCGAGAAGCTTGATAATCGGAGAAGGCAAGCTGGCACCGCACATGAACACCATGCGCGAAATCTGCGCCTTCGACAAAAACGGCATGATGCCAAACGTGATGGGCACCGTAATGCCCGCATTGCGCGCCGCTTCGAGAAGCTCGAACGCACAATCGTTGTCGAAGAAAAGCTGCGTCACGAAGAATTGCGCGCCTGCGTCCTGCTTTTCCTTCAGGTGTTCGATGCTCTTTTTGAAATCCAAGCAGTCTATATGGCCCTCGGGATACGCCGCAGCGCCCACGCAAAAGCCCGCTTCGCGTACTACGGGAATGAGGTCTTTGGCAAAGTGGAAATCGTTCGTCGCAACGCCGGGGACGGAATCGCCACGCAGGGCGAGAACGTTCTCAAGGCCCGCTTCGCGCATGGTGGCAAGTGTTGCGTCGATATCGTCCTTCGTTGCTCCCATGCAGGTCAGATGAGCCATGATGGGCAGCGCGAAGTCTTCTTTCATCATACGGGCGACGTCGATCGTGCGCGCGCTGTTACCGCTTCCGCCGGCCGAATACGTCACCGAAACGAATGCGGGATCCAAAGGAGCAAGCTCCTCGGTCATTGCATGCGCAGTCTCGACAGGAAGGTCGCCTTTCGGAGGGAAAATCTCGAATGAGATGGGCAGGCTTTCGCCTTGAAACGCCTGTGAGATTTGCATAGCGGAGGTCCTTTCTCGTCGAACCGCCATTGTAACGCCTTATCCCCACGACGCTTTAGCATGCGATAGTATGAAACACGCTTGAAACATTCGGCGCGGACGGGATTCTACAGCACGCGGCCGACATCCTGACCTTCGCGGCGGATGCGCAGGATGTCTCGTTCGTGCAGCTCGAACGAGACGGCGAATGAATAGCGCTCCATGGTGCGATTGGCCACCTCCACGGCCACCAGCGTGCCGCCCGGACACGTCGGATCAGGGCCGATAATGCGGCCCAGGCCGTCACGTTCGATATCCTTCAGATCGGTTCCTGGCGCAGCATGCCAGACCAGACGCTTCACCGCGCACGTGCGCACGGCCGCATCGGGACTGATAGCCTCAAGTTCCTCACCCTCGAAGAAGCGGTTGCGGCAAAGCGTTTCCACGCGATATGGCTCGGCGGCATCGCACGGTTCATCCAGCTTAAAAGCGCCGCGCTCCCCCAGCTCATCAGTGACGCAGCCCAGAACGCGCGCCACCATCTGATGCGAACGCGCATACTCAACCGTGCCCTGATTTTGTCCCGGATCGCCAAAATAGAAGCCCGTGCAATACGGACGATGGCTCGTGGTCTCAAGTTCGTCCTGCCACACGTTGGCATCTTCGCCGTCCAACACATGACGATAAGCATTGACCACCGACGCCACGTAATACGCGCCTTTCGCACGGCCCTCGATCTTGATGCTGTCCACGCCGACGTCTTTAAGCTCGCGCAAGTGCGAGAGCATGTTCATATCGTTCGAGCTCATGATGAAGCTGCCGCGATCGTCTTGTTCGATGGGGAAATACTGGCCCGGGCGCTTTTCTTCGACCAGCGCGTACTTCCAACGGCACGGCTGCGCGCAATGACCCACATTGGCGCCGCGACCCGCCATATAATCGCTAATCAGACAACGCCCCGAATACGCCATGCACATAGCGCCGTGGACAAACGCCTCGAGCTCGATTTCATCAGGAAGGCGGCGGCGCATTTCGGCGATAGCCTTTAAGCTCATCTCTCGCGCGAGCACGATGCGCGACACCCCCAAGCTTGCATATACCAGCGCCGATTCGGCGTTCATGCACGACGCCTGCGTAGAGAGATGGATTGCCAGGTCGGGAGCTACTTCGCGTGCAACCGCCAATGCGCCCATGTCGCCGATGATTACGGCATCCACGCCTGCTTCGTCAAGCACGGCAAAATAGCGACGCAAATCGTCGATGTCTTCGTCGGTCATCATGGTATTGACCGTCACATGCACATCCACGCCATGCGCATGCGCATAATCAACAACTTTAGGCAGCTCGTTTTCGTCGAAATTATCAGCACGACGGCGCATTCCGTAACGCGTCGACGCAAGATACACCGCATCCGCACCAAAATGAATCGCGTATTCTAGCTGCTCCCAACCGCCCGCAGGCGCGAGCAGCTCCATGGTGTTTCGAGACGAAGAGCGTGCCATGAACCGTCCTTTTCTGACTATATAATCTAGCTGTTTGCACATGCGGAATGACCCGTTTGCTCCTGCATGCAACGCCTCAGTATATCGAACCGTACATTCGGGCACGCCATGTACATCGATTTGGAACAATATCGCGCGGCCACTGCGCACGAAGTGGCGGACTCCCCTCCTTATCGGGGAGAAGATGCGAGGATTCCCATGCATATCGTTCTGGATCTTGAAAACGGGTTTTTGCCCGACACGTACGGCAAGTATGCCGACCCTGCGGATTGCTTCGACTGGAGCTGCCGCCGTTCGTTTCCTTTCGAGGTGACGGACATCCCGGCCGAGGCAAAAGCACTCGCATTTGTCTTTCTTGACTGGGACAGCGTTCCTGTATGCGGTTTTCCGTGGATTCATTGGTGCGCTTATGTAAACGGCCCACTCAACGAATCCTTTGCATTGGCCGACGATGCCAGCCGCAACGGTGCCGAAGGCCTGATGCAGGGCTATAACAGCGCCGCGCAATCAGAACCAGAACGTGGCACGGGATACGTAGGACCCTGTCCTCCCGATGCCGACCACGTATACACCCTGCGCGTCATGGCACTCGATACACCCGTCGATCTGGCCGATCCCTTCTGGGCGAACGAACTTGTCGCCGCAGTTCGTGAACACGTGCTCGCCGAGACAAGCATCGGGATGATTGGACGCTGTTAGCTCGAGCGTGCTGTATTCGCGTCATATTGCACAAAGATCCGCTTCGAAACTCGCAAAACTCATGAAACGCACCAAACACGAGGCATAGCGAAACATGGACGAGCGCGATAATCAACATAATTGATTTTAATGTACATTAAATCTGTCTGTACGAGCCTGCTTTCGAGAAACGCAAGCGAACCTTGGTACGTTTCGTGAGTTTTGCGATAACGAAACGCCGAATCGGCGCACCTTTCCCAACAAGCACACGCGAACAGCGAAGCTAAGGTACACCTAGCGCGAAATAATGCATCAGCAAGCGAAACGAAGGCGATGCGCTGAATCGCCCAAGCAACGAAAAGCGCCCCTGCGACATGCCTGAGGCGATCACGCCTTACGCGATGACCTCGTCAACGGCGGCTTCCACCGCGTCCAGCGCCACGGAAACCTTCTCGCTGCCAATTTGCTTTCACTCAATTAGCAATTTCGCACATCCAAGATGACGCCGACATAGCGAAATTTGTTGCTCAACAAATTCCAGAATTGTCGATATACGATGTCCCTATCGAACAACCTGTTAGAAAGGATATGCGAACAATGAAGGTATTACGTACGATGGCGGTTTCTATCGTATCTGTGGCTTTCGCCCTCTCGCTATTCGGATGTGTCGATAGCTCCTCCGAGGCCGACGAAGAACCTGAGCAGTCCACAAGCTCGAGCACCTCGACATCATCAAGCGCCTCAACGTCGTCTTCCTCGTACTCGAGCAGCGGATCCAGCTCGAAAAGCTCCACGACGAACAGCTCTTCGTCCAGCTACGACGACACGACTTACGGCTATTCTCACACTCTGGACAATGGAGACGAAGCCTACAGCGGCAGTGATGGATATACCTACTACAAAAATTCAGACGGCTCGCTCGAGGTGACCGACGGATACGGAAACGCTATGCGCCTCAATAACGACGGAAGCTACGAGGCAACCACCGACGGTGGCAGGACCTGGAGTGAAGTCGACTAGAACCGACCTTAAGGAGAAATCATGCCTGGAAATCAAAGCGGATGCGGCCAATTTTTCATCATCGTTGCCGGAGTATTCGTAGGCCTTGTGCTATTCGCATTCGTCGGATAGCGAAAGAGGACGCAGCTGAATTATGCATAGGAGCCCTCGTTCTTGCTGCATATGCCTCGAATAGATGGCTTGATGCATGGAGCTTGATTATTCCCGAATTATTCTGCAGGAATCATTTCGGAGACCTAATGGGAGGGATTCTGTTCCCGTCCTATGTAAACTTGATTCTATCGTTTTCCAAATCCAATCGCCGAATAGCGGGGCTACGAGACTCCCTCTTGATCGGCTGCCTTTGCGCATTTTCTTGGGAGCTGGTCGCGCCTTCTGTTTTCGCCTTCTCCACGGCCGATCCAATAGACGCCCTACTATACATAGCGGGAACGGTGTTTCATGACGCAGCCAAAAAGGCGATCATGAGAACTCGGCATTTCAGCCCCTCTAATACGAATACCAGGGTTTAGTGCTCAATCAATACGCCTCCGCAAAAAAATGAACGTCCGATAAGCGCCCTATCGAAATCTTTCGAGAAGCAACGTAAAGCGCCCCTGCCGAGCGCCCGCAATGCGGGAGTCGGCAGGGGCGCTCGCGCGTCTGCGACATGCCTGAGGCGATCACGCCTTACGCGATGACCTCGTCAACGGCGGCTTCCACCGCGTCCAGCGCCACGGAAACCTTTTCGCCCGTTGCGCGGTTTTTCACCTCGACGGTGCCTTCCTTCAATCCGCGCTTGCCCACGACAACCTGGACAGGCCAGCCGATAAGGTCGTTGTCGGCGAACTTGACACCCGCACGCTCGTTGCGGTCGTCAATGACCACTTCGTAGCCGGCAGCAGAAAGCTTCTTGGCAAGCTCCTCTGCGGCCTCGGTGACCTCGTCGGGCTTCGGAGACAGCGGGATGACGCACACATGCGCCGGAGCAATGCCAGCCGGCCAGATAATGCCGAAGTCGTCGTAGCTCTGCTCGACAGCAGCGGCCATGGTGCGGGAGACGCCCACGCCGTAGCAGCCCATCATGAACGGCTTCTCAGAACCGTCTTCGTCCATGAACGTTGCGCCCATGGCCTTGGAATACTTGTCGCCCAGCTTGAAGATCTGCCCCACCTCGATACCGCGGGCAGCCTTGAGCGGCAAACCGCAATGCGGGCATGCGTCGCCCTCTTTAACGGTGCACAGGTCGGCCCAGGCATCCACCTGGAAATCTTCGCCGTGCTTGGCGCCCACGAAGTGGAAGCCGTCGTCATTGGCGCCCACAACCCAGCGTTCGATGGAGCGCAGGCTCTCGTCGGCCGCCACCTTAACGCCCTCGGGCAGGCCCACCGGGCCCATGGAGCCCTTGGTCAAACCGGCCCTAATCATTTCCTCGTCGGTCAGCGGAGTGAAGCCGGGAACCAGGCGGTCGGCTTTGCACTCGTTGACTTCATAATTGCCGGGAACGAAAAACACCCAGATGGAGCCGTCGTCGCCCTTGCCGGAGAACGCCTTGGCCGTAGCGCTTTCCTCGCAGTTGAGGAATGCGGCCAGCTCGGCAATGGTGTGAACGCCCGGGGTCTCGATCTTAGCAAGAGCCTCGGCGGGATACTCGGTGGGAACGGAAGAGCACTCGCCCACCTCGACGTCGGCTGCATAGCCGCAGTCACAGTACACAAGCTCGGCCTCGCCCGTCTCGGCCAGCGCCATGAACTCCTCGGTGGCGTTGCCGCCGATCTGGCCCGGGTCGGCCTGCACAATGCGGTACTTCAGGCCCATGCGGTCGCACATGTTGATGTAAGCGTCGCGCATGAGATTGTAGGTTTCATCCAAGCTGGCCTGGTCGGCGTTGAAGCTGTAGGCGTCCTTCATCATAAACTCGCGGCCGCGCAGCAAGGCGAAGCGGGGGCGACGTTCGTCGCGGAACTTCACCTGAATCTGGTAGAGGTTCTTCGGCAGGTCCTTGTAGCTGCGAAGCTCGTTGCTCACCAAGTCGGTGATGACTTCCTCATGCGTGGGGCCAAGGCAGAACTGGTTGTCATGACGGTCGACGACGCGCAGCATCTCAGCGCCGTATGCGTCCCAACGACCGGAGCGATGCCACAGCTCAGCGGGCTGAACGAAGGGCATGAGCACTTCCTGGCCGCCGTGAGAATCCATCTCTTCGCGGACGATGTTTTCGATCTTGTGGATGACGCGCAGACCGAGCGGCAGGAAGGTGTACAGACCGGCGGCCTCCTTGCGAATCATGCCCGCACGGGCGAGAAGCTTCGCGGAAACAATGTCTGCGTCGGAGGGGTCCTCTTTCAGCGTGGGAGCGTAGATTTCGCTCATGCGCAACACGTTGCGG
>USEQ01000055.1 GCA_900553655.1 uncultured Slackia sp.
GGAAGGGCGATGAATAGAATTCCGCCGATCCATTTATTGGCTCGGGAGAGCTCGTTCATGCCGATGAGGAAGGCGAGATAGAGAACCACGCTGACGCATGCGGTGGCGGATAGGGGTTCGTAGAAAAACACGGAGCACCTCCTGGTATCGAACGTTCCCTGCTTTCCCGCATGCTATCAGTCCAGTTTTTTTGCGTTTTGACGATTGATGCTTGATATGACAATAAAAAGCACGGGTAGCTGTCTCTTTTCGGCAAGAGGGCCGACGCCTGCCGTGTCCTCCTGGTTTTCGGGGCGGCCCTGCTTTCTTTGTCTGCGGGTATTCAGTAAGGGCGTTTTGGGGGTACTCTGTGAGAAGCGCTGTGTCGGCTCGTGCTTTCGGAAGGGGTTGCCGTGGTTTTTTCGGACTCAAACGCAGCGAATCGGTTCCTTTTCGAACGCGATGGGGTTAAGAAGACGACGCTTGCCGCTGTGGCGAAGGAGGCGGGAATAGCGCGCACGCTTCTCTATTATTACTTCGAGGACAAAGATGCTGTCGTGCAGGCGGTTGTCGAGGATTACGTCGAAGACATCGTGGAGAGCGTGGCAACGTGGAACGAGCAGAGGGTCTTCGGGAATACTCCGGATGAATTGCGAAAATGCGTTGCGACGTTTCGCCATGTCCTCTATATGTCCTCGGGCGAGCCGCGCCCTATGTTTGGCGTACTCGACGAACTGGGGATGCGCGACGAATTCGCCGCAAGGGCCGTGCGTGAGGCGGTCGATTGCATCTGCCGAAACATCGTTTCGGAATACACCGCCTATCGAACCGTGGAGATCGACCTGGTTCCGGAGACTTTCGCCTTGGTGCTGTATGGGGTTGTCGGGTTGATGAAGGCGAAGCCCGACATTACCGACGATGAAATCTCGCGGCTCATTGCCCAGACATTGCGGGTGGACATGCGCGTGTTGCAGCCGCCTCCGTGGTCCGAGGCGCCGCGCGGCGATGGAATCTGATTGGGTTTTTCGGCTCGGGAAGGCGTTCTACCACGTGCGCCAGAAATCCTGAATAAGGTCTTGCCTGTTCGGATGCCCTGTTTTCTGGAGAATGTTGTGCACGTGCACTTTCGCCGTGCTTGGTGCAACGCCCATGGTTGAAGCGATGTTTTGATTGTCAAGGCCAAGAAGGATGAGCTTGAGCGCCTCCATCTCGCGTTTAGAGAGCTTGTTCCTTTTGGCGTAGAGCTCAAGGTTGCCTTCGATTGCTGATTCGACGTGGTCATCCTCTCGCGTGGGAGGGTTTTCGTAACGAAGAGAAAGCGCTCGGTAGGCGCTTACGCATGAGGCTACCGCGCAGATAAGCATGAGAATTTCTTCCGAATAGTTGCGTTCGCCGTCGAAATGCGTTGCAGGGAAAAGCGATATTCCGTAGAAGAACGAAGCAATGTCTTCGAGGAAGATGCAGGCCCCTCCGACTGCGAGGGCGAAATAGACCGCTTTGTGGCGTCGCATTCTGCCCCGCTCGGTAGGGTCGAGTGTGGTGATGTAGCGGAAGGCGATGAATGCGACTATCCAGAACAAAAGCAGCGTTCGCATGGAATAGAAGGCAAATCGGGCAAGGGGGCTTGAAGGAATGAGAAAGAGTGCGGCAAGGCTTCCTATGATGAATACCACGCCGGGGGCGGCAAGGAGCGCCGTCCGTTTTTCGCCGACGAAATCGCATACAAGCAGCCAGAGCGAAATGTATATGCCCCCGCCTGAAACCATGGACCCGAGGGAGCGAAGCGTCAGATAGAGCGGGTCGGATTCGAGATTTGTCGCGATGCTGACGAATTCATCCTGGAAGATGAGCGACACGTCGATGAAGTAGAAGAGAAAAGCCCAGAACGCGAAGAGAAACGTTCGACGATGGGAAACCAAATACACGGCAAGGCATGCTGCTGAGGCAATGACGGATATAAGCTGCACGATGACCGTGAGGTAGAAGTAGAGGAGTTCCATTCGGCGCCTTTCGCATTGCGAATGCTTTCTGAAAACATCGACATGGTAGCGTAATGCGCCGATATTTGTCTTCCGTATTGTCTCGATAACGGCGATATCGGCATTTTTTCGGGGAGTTTTTGACGTCTATTCAAAGAAAAAACAGAGCTCTTATCAGGGGTTTATATATGGTTTATGGGTTTAAACGCGGAAATACACCAGGTTTTATCCCGCCTGTATACATACCTTATACCTTATACCTTTTCAAAGAAGGGGAAGTGTTTGCATAATCGTCTTGCGATGTTGGTCAGGGCGCAAACGGAGTTGAATCCCCGCCCGATCGAAGCCGACATCCAAGCGACACCCATGGCTCGGCGATTTGGTTTATGGCTGAACCAAATTGCTGCAGCATTGTCTACCCGACGGCGGCGCATGAAGGCGAGCTCGCGAGAGAGAGGCGCGTGTTCGTTTTCGAGAGAGGATGCGCGGTGCGACCTAGCTTCGCACCTTCGCCGGTCGGGTGTGCGGTTCACCGCTAGTCCGGTCGATTTGCCCCCAATGCCCCCTTTGTTTCGACCGGGCATAGCCAAAAAACGCTGCCATCACCCCCGTGTCGCAGGCAGCACATACATGCGAATCGAGGCCGTCAGTGTGGTGCTGACGGCCTCGATTCGTTTATGCGGCTGAACATGAGAGATGGTGTGATTAGTAAGGGGGCGAATCCGGCGAACGCCTTCGATTGGCCTTGCCGTTTCGGGCACGGAGGTGCTTGCGTCGCAACAGGCTATGCGGCGAAAAAGGTGAGATCGTTTTTCTGGCGGTGGCGGTTCATGACGCGTCGCTCCAGCTCTTGGAGGCTCGGCGGCGTCCAGGAAATGGCGTTTGCGCCGGCTTCTATCGTGGCGAGAATGGTTTCGTCGTTTGGGCCGCCGCTCGCCATAATCGGAAGATTCGGATAGGCCCTGCGCAAATCCTCCACGACATAGGCGGTCTCTTTTGCTGCGGCCACATTGACGATGCGGGCTCCTGCGGCGATTTGGTCGTGAACCAAGGCATCGAGCTTCGTGGCAGTGACTACGATGGGCACGTCGACGCGTTCTGCCATGCCTGCGATGGTGCGCGGATCTGTGGACGCGTTGACTACGACGCCCGCTACGCCTTGCATGTCGGAATGAACGGCCAAGTCGATTGCGCGTTGTCCGGTCGTAAGGGAGCCGCCCACGCCGGTGAGTACGGGGACTTCCGAAACGGCGAGGAGCGCCTGAGTGATGGCGGGTTGGCACGTGAATGGATAGACGGCCAGAACGGCATCGGCGTCGACGTTTCGTATCACGGCGACGTCGGTCGAGAAGACGAGCGATTTCACGCAGCGTCCATACAACGATATTCCGCTGCATTGCTTGATTGCCTCGGGGACCCGAATTCCCACGCCGCGCAATGTGCCCTCAACTTCGAAAAGACCGGCCTCGCTCATGCCGCTCACCTCCTGCCTTGTAGTATTGCGGTACTGGAAAGTGTAGGCCGAGGGTTCGTAGATTGTTCGGTTCGTAGCCGAGCGTTACCGATTCGAAACCAATTTTTATCAAGGTTTTTGCAGAATAACTCCCAGCTTATTCTGCGGTGTGGATTGCTGCGTTGCCTCGAAACGCGTTGCCGGAAGCGGGGGGCGAACCCTGTCGTTGTCGGGAGATTGTTCTGCCAGCTTAAGGATGCGGGCACCATCATGGTTAAGACCGGTCCGTCGGTCTTCTTGTTTTGCCGAACCCGCAAGAAGGGTCTTCACCCTGCGGCTTGAAAGTACGATAGTGGAAAGAGGAAAGAGATGCCGTCGTGCGCTATTCCCGAAAATGGATGCATGGCGCTACGACATCCGAAAGGCTGCTGCGTACTGCAAGGAGCACGGCCGATAATCGATTGCGCTTGCGCGAAAGGGGAAGACATGCAGGTCATTGAAGAGCAGGTTTACGCATTTTCCAAGGACAATGCGCCGTGCGCTACGGCACAGCCGGGCGAGATGCTCAAGTTCGTCACCAAAGACTGCTTCAGCAATCGTATTCCCGACGAGAAGACCACGATGGCCGATTTGGACTATACGTACGGATTCGCCAATCCCGCAGCCGGTCCCGTTTTTATCGAAGGTGCCGAGCCGGGCGATGTGCTTGTGGTGGATATCTACGAAATCGAGGTTGCTGACGAAGGGACCGTTGCCACCGACGATCACTGCGGTCCGCTTTTCGAGGGCACCGACTATCGCACCAAGAAAATTAAAATCAAAGATGGCGTGGCGGATTTCAACGGCGTGAAGATTCTCATCAACCCGATGATCGGCGTCATTGGTACGGCTCCTGCTGGCGAAGACGTCATCGACGGTTTCGTGGGCTCGCATGGCGGGAACATGGACAACAAGCTGATCACCAAGGGGACTCGCCTGTATCTGCCTGTTCGAGTTCCGGGTGCATTGCTGCAGATGGGCGACGTGCATGCCGCCATGGGCGACGGCGAACTGTGCGGCACGGGCATCGAGATTCCCGCCGAAATTACCGTCAAGGTTCAGCTGGTCAAGAACTTCGAGCTTCATTGGCCCGTTCTTGAAACCCATGACAAATGGTACGTCAATGCCAACGCTCCTAAATATGACGAAGCGCTCATGAACGGTTCGAAGGAGCTGCAGCGTCTGCTTATGAACGTTACGGGCTGGGATCCGGTCGAGACTTATATGTATATGTCCATTCAGTCCGATGTCGAGATTAGCCAGGGCTGCGAGCCGTGCGAGGTGCAGCTTTCCTTGCGCATCGGCACGCCGAAGCTTCCCCAGTTCGCGCCGCTGGTTCCGCGCCCGTAATTGTCGTTTGCGTTTCATCCTCGCTGGCTAGGCTTGCTGCGCTCCGCGCCGTCGTTCGCTTTTACGAGCGCCGAGTGCGGGGCGCTTTTGTTTTCGAAGGCGTTCAGCGACGAAGGGCTCATTGCATGTGGGGTGCCGAAACGCGGCTTCTGCGGCAAATTCGCCGCCTGCCCTGCCAATTGCACCGCTTGCCGCGGAAGGCCCAAAAAGGGGACTTTGCTCGGTGCTTTTTGCATTCGCTTTAGCGCAGCAAAGTGATAGAATCCACGACATTAACAAATCAGACAAGACCGAAGCCGGATGGCACCATGGATCATCCGGCTTCGATCGCGTCTGAAGGTCGGTTCGGATTCGAAAGAAGGTGTCTAATGGCGGAAAACAAGACTGCCGCCAAGGGCGCGAATGCCTCGCTTGAGCAGTTTGGCTACAAGCAGGAGCTGCGTCGCGGCCTTGGTCTGTGGGACGTCGTTTTGTACGGCGTGCTGTTCATGGTCATCATCGCCCCGCATTCTATCTGGGGCTTGGTGCAGCAGCAGGGTTTGGGCATGTCCACCCTGGTGTACCTTGTCGGCTTCGTGGCTATCGGCTTTACGGCGTTGAGCTACGTGTGCATGAGCAAGCGCTTTCCCATTGCGGGGTCGGTGTATTCCTACGTGCAGCGCGGCTTGAATCCGCATGTGGGCTTTATTTCCGGCTGGATGATTCTGTTGGATTGCTGCATCGCTCCCGCGCTGGTTTACACCATGGTCGCAAACTGGGGCGTCATGCTGGTTCCCGGCAGCCCGTGGTGGCTGTGGGTCATCGTGTTCGTGGCATTCAATACGTTCGTGAACATTCGCGGCGTTTCTATGACGCGCGGCGTAGACTTCGTTATCTTTGCGGTTGAGATCGTGGCCGTTATCGCGTTCGTCGCGCTGGGCTGCAACTTCATCATGGGCGGCGGCGGTGCCGGCGAATTCAACATGGATCCCGTCTGGCAGCCCGAGGTGGTCACCCCCACCTTCATCGCTGCAGGCATCTCCATCGCCGCGCTGAACTTCCTGGGATTCGACGGCATTTCCACGCTGGCCGAGGAAACCCGCGAGCCCGAGAAGAACATCGGTCGCGGTATCATGATCGCCCTGGGCATCATCATTGTGTGCTTCTCCGTCCAGACCTACCTGGCCTCGCTCATCCAGCCCGATTGGGCCTCTTGGACTGAAGAGCATGCTAACAACGCGTTCTTCTATGGCTGCCAGCTCATTGGCGGTGACATCTTCATGAAGATTATGTTGGTGGTCAATATCGTGGCCGTGGGCATCGCCAACATCATGAACGCGCAGCTCGCTGCTTCCCGCTTGCTGTTCTCCATGGGCCGCGACGGCGTGATTCCCCGTATCTTCGGCAAGGTGCATCCCAAGTTCAAGACCCCGTGGGTGGGCTCCATCTTTATCGGCGTCGTTGCGCTGATTCTGGTTGGCATCCTCGGTATGGCTGACTTGGCCACATTGGTAAACTTCGGCGCGCTGTTCTCGTTCATCTTGCTGAACTTTGCCACCTTCTGGTTCTTCTTCGTCAAGGAAAAGCAGCGCAAGAGCTTCGGCGATATCGTAAGGTATCTGATTTGCCCCTGGATCGGCATCGCGATTCTGGCGTATGTGTTTGCCGGCTTCCAGCCGATGACCTGGGCGATGGGCGTTACGTGGTTCATCGTTGGCATGATTGTGGCTGCCGTGAAGTCCAAGGGCTTCAAAGAGGTTCCCGAGGCGTTCAAGCATCTGGACGCATAAATATTTCGAGCCTGTTTCGACATGCGTCGTTGCGGGTTGAATAATCGGCACATGTACGGCTCCGGCGTTATGCTGGAGCCGTTTTTATTTCGCGTGTTGCTCGGTGAAGTGACGAAGCGCAGCTTGCGAAAGGCGTAGGGAAAGGATTGGCAATGGCAGATATCGTTATCTCGGGCGAAGCGACGCTCGAGGAGATTCGCGCGTTTTTCTCGAACGACCGCTACGCCACGGTGGCATGCGGCGCGGCGATTGAGGAGGCTAGGCCGGGGTTCGCCCGTGTCTCGCTTTCGGTGGATGAAAACCATCGCAATGGCCTTGGGTCGGTTATGGGCGGCGTGCCTTTCACCATGGGAGACTTCGCTTTCGCGGTGGCGGCGAACGTGGGAAAACCGCCCACGGTTTCCACGAATTGCAGCATAGATTTTCTCGGTACGGCGAAAACCGATAGGCTTATTGCCGAATGCCGCGTAGAAAAAGACGGACGCAGTCTCTGCTTCGCCCGTGTTGACGTGAAAGATTCCCTGGGAAATCCTGTGGCTCGCATGAACGTGACGGGCTTCAGGAAAAAGGTCTAGGGAAGACGTCCTGTCAACCGATGGAACGACCGAAAAGCCGATTCGTTGAAGATGGCTGGCAGAGATGCGATAACATAGCGCAGATTGTGCTGAAAGCGCTCTGAGTGAATCCAGGAATAAAAAGGGGGCATATAATGGCGGAGATTCTCGAGGCTATCATGTTGGTATGTTTTGGACTGTCGTGGCCGATGAACGCGCTCAAAAGCTACAGGGCTCGTACGGCGGCCGGTACAAGCTGGCAATTCTTGACGCTTATTTGCTTGGGGTATATCGCTGGTATTGCGGCCAAATTCTGCTCTGGATCCATAAGTTGGGTGCTGGCGGTGTATTTTATCAACCTTGCATGCCTTGCCGTGAATTGGGGGGTCTATTTCCGCAACAAGAAGCTCGATGCGGCCGAGGCGGCGGAGAAACAAGCGGCCGCATAGGCTGGTTTTCTTCTTTTGGGGCAAGCCCTTTTACCGCAGCCA
>USEQ01000056.1 GCA_900553655.1 uncultured Slackia sp.
GTATTCGCCCGAGGAGCTGTGCAGCATCGTCGAACGCTCGGCCGGCATTCTGAATGTTCCGTGTGAGCACGAGGGCGCCTTCGAAATCGCCCGCCGCAGCCGGGGTACGCCGCGTTTGGCGAACAGGCTGCTCAAACGTGTGCGCGACTGGGCCCAGGTTCGCGGGTCTGGGTCTATCGACGAAGATACAGCGGCTCAGGCGCTGAGCTTTTTCGAGGTTGATTCCCTGGGTCTGGATTCCCTTGACAATAAGATTCTCGAGCTTTTATGCGTTTCGTTCGGGGGGCGTCCGGTTGGGCTTTCCACGCTTTCTTCGGCGCTTGCCGAAGATCCCGATACCGTCGAGGATGTGTACGAACCGTATCTCATTCAGCAGGGCCTGATTATGCGTACGCCTAAGGGCCGTCAGGCAACCGATCGGGCTTTTGAACATATGGGGGTGAATCGTCCGTAATGCTGCAGCAAGATTATCTCATGCGTTTGTTCTTGCAGTTCGCCGAAGGAATACGGCGAAGCATGGACTATGGCAAGCACGATCCTAACGAGGCGTCGGAATCTCTCGAAGATGCGATTTCCCGCGCGCTTGATATGGACGCCGATGTCATGCTCGGCCTTGAGGCGGAAAGCTTCGCTTCGATCGTGCATATTTCAGGGACGGATTCTCGCGTGGTCGAGTACGTCGTTCGAAGCCTTGCGCTGGAGGCTTTCTATCTTGAACAGGCGGGGCGTGCCGGCAAGTCTGATCTGCGGTACGCGCAGGCGTGCGCGTTGGCGAGGGCGTACGGCGTCGAAGAGCCGGAGCGCAACAAAGTTTTTACCGAGGAGGAGCTTGCAGACATGCTTGAGGAAGATGGCGTGGTTGAATCGTCTTCACGGTAGGGACTCGGTTGCTTCATCCGAAGCGTTTCGTTGGGTTCTTTTCAACAAAGTGGGTAAAAAAGAGGATGATTTTGCTTGCGGCGGTTGTCTGCGGTCAAAAGATGGTAGGCTGTATTCATATCGCTTATGGCGATGAATTATGTGGGGTCCCATTGGGGAAATGGGATGAGTTACCTGGTTTGGAACTAGGGTGTCAACTTCTCCGTATGGGGAAGGGAAAGAGGCCAAGATGGCTGAAGGAACTGTCAAGTGGTTCAACGCTGAGAAGGGTTACGGATTCATTTCTCAGGAAGACGGGGAAGATTTGTTCGTGCATTTCTCGGAAATCAAGATGGACGGACACAAGACGCTCGACGAGGGCGCACGTGTCTCCTTCGAGGTGACCGAGGGTCAGAACGGCAAGAAGCAGGCGAGCAACGTCGTGAAGCTTTAGCCGTTCGCAGGAATAGATCGTTCGCTTTGGCGAGCGAATTCACTTGAGCGAATAGAAAGGGAGGCGAAAGCCTCCCTTTCTATTTTTGTGCGACGAATGTCGAAACCATTTGAATTGTTTGTAAAGCTTTTGTTTGGGGTCTAATCGAACTTGCAGATGAACCCTTCGACAGCGGCGAGGCATTCGTCGGGATGCGTCGCGTTGGCGATATGCGGGGCGCCTTGGATAAGCGTCCATTCGCAGCCGGGGATAAGGTCGACTCCTTCGTCGTCGGTTCCGGAAAGCGCCATGCAGGGTACTTTGATGTTTTTCACGCCTTCGCGGATGTCCCAGTCCTTCATTTTCCCGGTAACCACGAATTCGCTTGCGCCTTGCATGACCATGTAGCACTCTCCGACGCCGGCGAACGAATCGGTCACGAACTGGGGATAGTCCTTCTCGTAGAAGCCCACCACGTGGCGCTTGTAATATTCGTCTGCGGCTGCTTTCGCTTCGGGCGTTTCGTAGTTGCCGGTGCGTTCCGCTTCAGCGAGGGCTTCCTGCATGTCCTGCGGCATGTATTGTAGAAGGCGGTTTGCCTCGTCGAGCCATGTTTGGATGCGGACTGGTGAGCTGTTGATGACGAAGGAATTCACGCCTGCGTCGTCTCTCATCATGCAGTACATGCCAAGCATGCCGCCCCAGGAATTGCCGAACAGGTGGATGTCGTCAAGGCCGAGCGCTTCTCGTACCGTATAGAATTCGTCCGCCCACAAGTCATAGGTGTAGAAGTCGTCTTCTTGGTGGGGGATGGCCGATTTTCCGCAGCCGATCTGGTCGTAGAATACAACTTGGCGGTTTGCGCGATCGGCGAGCTTTGCATAGGTGAGCAGGTAGTTGTGGCAGTCTCCAGGTCCGCCGTGGAGCACGAGCAGCGGTTTTTTCGCGGGATCGGGATTGTCCGGAGTGACAATTTTGCAGTAGGTTTTGTACCCCAGATAATCGACGTAGGTTTCTTTGATTTCGGACATGATGCCTCCAATCTGGCGTGTCTCTATGCTTCGTCGCATTGCGCGACCGTATCCGAAAAAGTCCGAGCGCGCATTCGCCGCTTGCGCGTCCTTTATCCGGCTTTACTTCAGCGTGGGCAAATCCTCGCAGAAGCGGGCGAAATCCTCGAGCGATCCATGCTTGCATTGTGCGAGGTCGAGGCCGTCTTTCTCCTCTATTGCATGGTCGGTGACGAAATAGATGTCCGCGCCCGTCTTGATGGCCGCTCCGTCTTCGCGCGTGTTATTGCCCACCATGAGCACGTCCGACGCGGCAACGCCCGCTCGGCGAAGGGCCTCCTCGTAATAGGCGGTGTACGGCTTGACGGAGGTTGCGGTTGCGTAATCGGTCACGAAGATGAAATCGTTGGGGTCAAGGCCGGCCCAGCGCAGGCGTGCATGGACGGCGGCAAGTGGGAACATGGGCATGGTCGTTACAGCCAGGGTGTAGCCCTTTTCCTTAAGCGTCGCGATAGCTTTCGCTGCCGCAGGATTAGGAGTCGCGAGTTTGGATACTTCGTTGAACGGTCCCGCGTAATACTCGTCGAAAAGCATTTCCACCTCTTCGGCGTTCGTGCCGGTGAGCTTCGAAAAGACGGGCCAGAATACGTCGTGGTTGGAGCGCGTTCCGTCGTTTGCCGCCATGGCTTTCACGCCTTCGAACAAAGCGCCCATCACGGCGCGACCATCCATGCCGTGATTGTGGGCGAACTCTCCCAAAGAGAGGGTGTACGCCTTCATGAAGGCGCTCGTCTCGATGGGAAGGAGCGTGCCATCCAAATCGAAGAAGAGGGTGGTGTAGCTGCGCGCGGCCGGTTGTTGCGTATTGCTCATGCGTATCGTCCTTTTCTGAAGGATGAGGAATATGTCTGTCTGCATGGTAGTATAGTGCGGTTTTGAAGGAATGCGCGATTGCGCTGCGCATATGCACACGACGCATATGCGAGCATGCCGCATTTTTCACGGATTTTGATGAAAAGCGCGCTGCACAGCCAAGCGCAATGCGGCATGCTCTGCGGCGTGCGGCGTGGCGCAGGGGATGCTCGCGCTTTTTTTGGTTGAGGGTCCACCGTGCCGGAGAAAGGGGTCGTTATGAAGCTTCTGCTGCATGCATGCTGCGGGCCGTGCTCGCTCGAGCCGCTTCGCCTGCTGCTTGAGGCGGGGCACCAGATCACGATCGCCTATATGAATTCCAATATCCATCCTGCTTCCGAATACGATCACCGTTTGCGGACGATGCTCGATTTCGCGCAAAGTCAGGGGATAGAAGTCGTCGAGGGGCCATATGAGCCTCAGGCCTGGGCGAACGCCGCTGGCGTATTCGGCACCGATCCCGATGCGCGTCCCGACAGATGCCGCGCCTGCTATCGCCTTCGCTTGGAGGAGGCGGCGTCGTATGCGGCCGCCAACGGTTTTGAAGGGCTTGCTACCACGTTGACGGTGAGCCCGTATCAGTACATCGAGACGATTCACGAAGAGCTTGAAGCGGCATGCCGCAAAGTCGGGATTTCCCCGGTCTTTCAGGATTTTCGCGAGCAGTATCCCGAGGCGACGCGTAGGAGCAAGGCGCTGGGCATGTACCGTCAGAATTACTGCGGCTGCGCGTTTTCCAAAGTGGAGGCCGCCGAAGAGCGCGAGCAGCGCAATGCGGAGCGTGCCGCTGCGAAGGCGAAGCGTGAAGAAGAACGTGCGCCCCAACGTGCGGCAGAGGCTGCGGCGCGTGCCGCGCGCAAGGCCGAGAAGGAAGCTTATAACGAAAAGCAACGACGCAAGCACGAGATCTTGCGGAAAATGAGAGAGCAGAATCATGAGAACTGACGATTTCGACTACGAACTGCCCGAGCGCTGCATAGCCCAAGCGCCGGCTCCTGTGCGCGATGCATGCAAGATGCTTGCCATAGATCGCAAGAGCGGGGCGATCGAAGACCGGATCTTCCGCGATATCTACGATTACCTCGAGCCGGGCGATGTGCTGGTGGCAAACAACACGCGTGTCATGCCGGCCAGGCTTTTGGGCGCGAAACGCGGTACCGGCGGCGCCGCCGAGGTGTTTCTGCTGCGTGAGCGTTTCGATGTGGAGCCGAAGACCGGCTCGTCCGCCGTTTGGGAGGTGCTCGTACGTCCCGGCAAGCGCTTGAAGCCAGGCAGCGGCGCTGTGGTCGATTTCTGCGACAAAGACGGTCAGGTTGCCTTGTCTGCCGAGGTCGTCGGCTGGGGGGCGGACGAAGGCAAGGGCGAGCGCCTTGTACGCCTGACCACGCCGCTCGATTCGCTCGACGACGCGCTTCATGCGGTTGGACACACGCCGCTTCCTCCTTATATCAAAGGATATGCGGGCGATGAAGAAATGTACCAGACGGTATATTCCCACAACGAGAAAAGCGCGGCGGCTCCTACGGCCGGCCTGCACCTCACGCCCGAGCTGATCGAGCGATTGCGGGAAAAGGGCGTTGAATGGCATACCGTCGAGCTCGAGGTTGGTTTGGATACATTCCGCGTGGTGGACGAGGAGGATCCGGAGAAGCACACCATCCATACCGAGTTCTACACGGTTTCGCAAAGCGTGGTGGATGCATGCGATGCCGCCCACGCGCGCGGTAACCGCGTGATCGCCGTGGGAACCACGAGCGTACGTTCGCTCGAGAGCGCCTACGATCGTGAGGAGGGCCGTTTGAGGGCTCGCGACCATGAGGCGACGAGCCTCTATATTCTTCCCGGTTACGAATTCGGCGTGGTAGACGCGCTCATTACGAACTTCCACGTGCCGCGTTCGACGCTCATGATGTTGGTAAGCGCGTTTTCCACGCGCGAGAACATCATGGCGGCATATCGGCATGCTATTGAAGGCGATTACCGTATGCTGAGCTTCGGCGACGCCATGTTCATTCATTAGGGATTCACCGCTCGAATGGGCCGGCGCAGTTGGCCGTTCGAGCGGCGGGAGCGCAGCGGTCGTTCGGCTGTGCGTCTCCGCTACATTCATTTCGTGAAAGGAAACCTGCAATGGCGCTTTTCGACGTGACCATTGATGCATGTGACGGCAATGCGCGCGCGTTGACGTTCGATACCGCCCATGGCGCGGTGCATACCCCCATGTTCATGCCGGTCGGCACGCATGCCACGGTCAAAGGCGTGACCGTCGACCAGCTGCACGACTTGGGTAGCCAGGTCGTGCTTGCGAACACGTACCATCTCTATATGCGTCCCGGTGTCGATATCATCGAGCGCGCGGGGGGCGTGCAGAAGTTCATGAACTACAACGGTCCCATGCTGACCGATTCGGGCGGGTTTCAGCTCTTCAGCCTCGATCACATGATGAAGACCGACCCCGACGGCGTGAGCTTTCATGCTCGCGATTATGACGGCAGCAAGCATCGCTGGACGCCCGAGAGCAATATGGACATACAGCAGCGCATCGGCGCCGATATCGTCATGCAGCTTGACCAGTGCATCGGCTATCCTGCGGAAAAAGAGGCCGTTGCCGCCTCGACGAAGCTTTCCTGGGAGTGGGCAGAACGCTGCTGCGCCGCTCATACGCGTGAAGATCAGGCGCTGTTCGCCATCGTGCAGGGCGGCATGCATCGCGATTTGCGTCTAGAAAGCGCGCGCCGTCTGATGGAAATCGACGCCGCGAGCCGTGCTGCAGGGCATAAGGGCTTTCAGGGCTTCGGCATCGGCGGGTATTCTGTCGGCGAGCCGCATGATGTGATGTTCGAAACGCTGGGCGCGGTATGCGACGCACTGCCGCAGGACAGACCGCGCTATCTGATGGGCGTCGGCAATCCCACCACGTTGGTGCGCGCCGTGCGTGAAGGCGTGGATATGTTCGACTGCGTGCTTCCTACGCGTACGGGTCGCATGGGCACGGCGTTTTCGCACGAGGGGCGTATGAACCTGCGCAACGCGAAGTACAAGGAGGATTTCACGCCTCTCGATCCGCAGTGCACCTGCCCGGTGTGTACGCAGTACACGCGCGCATACCTTCGTCATCTGGTTATGCAGAAGGAAATGCTCGGCGGCATTCTGCTGTCCATTCACAATCTGCATTTTCTGATCGATTTGATGGCGAAGGCGCGCGAGGCCGTTCTGGCGGGAGAATACGAGGCGTTTTACCAGGATTGGATGAACTCTCCTGCGGCGAACGACTACTAGGATGAATAATCCCCCGCGGCGAACGACCGTTAGGATGGGTTTTCTTTCGGCGAACAGCTGTTGAAACGTTTTTTCGGCGGCGAGCAGCTATTGGGGCGGACCTCGATTCCTGGCTAGCTTGTCGACATTTTTCGAAAAAGTAGTTGACGAAAGCCGACAACGCTGCGATACTTCTAACCCGCGCTTGGAAAAGCGTAAAACATGGCCTGGTCGTCTAGCGGTTTAGGACATCGCCCTCTCAAGGCGAAGATCGGGGGTTCGAATCCCCTCCAGGCTACCATCGTAAATGAAAGAATCCTTCGTTGCTTAGTTTAGCTCGAAGGGTTCTTTTTTATTCGAATCCCCTCTCTTCAATACGCATCCCCAGCTGCAGCAAAATCCGTATCAGGAGCTTTCCTGATAAGAAAGACATCGCCCGAAACCCACTACCATACCTTTCCCGCCGAAGACCATGCCGTTTCACCATCAAGACCTTCGCTATTTCTTCCCATTTTCTTCCAGAAACCTTCCGAAAAACCATTTGCATTCTAAATGGAAGTCATCCGAAACAACTTCTTGGGACGTTCCATCTTAGGGAAAAAGCCTCACCGTTTCCTCCTCCACCCCTCGCGAAAAGCAGGAATACGAGAAAGGACTCTCTGGAATGCGGTTTTACGCCATTCGGCGAAAGGCCGTATCTGCAAAATGAACGGTTCCTATCTTGTCGGCATCTTCGTGTTGCTAAGAAGATTCGCCGTAAACTCCCGCCGTTGCACGAAAAGAAGCCGTGCAATGGCGGAAACGCCACCTATGCCTCGGGCGATTCGAAGACCTCGCGGTGCGCCCACATATGATCAAGGGGACCGCTCCCCTTCCCCATGACAAAATCGGCACGAAGAGCCCCCGACACATAGTCCTTCGCCCGAGAGACCGCATCGAGAACCCCCCTCCCCGATGCGAGCCCGCATGCTATCGCACTCGATAACGTGCAGCCGGTTCCGTGGGTATTCTTCGTTTCGACGCGCCTACCCTTCAACCAATGGCACAGCCCTTCAAGATACAACAGGTCATCCGCATCAGTTGCGCCGTGTCCGCC
>USEQ01000057.1 GCA_900553655.1 uncultured Slackia sp.
GCCCCTCATGCACGCAAATAGCTTTCTGGCCATGTTCATGATAGGCCTTGCCATGGAGTGGAGGATTGATAAAGGACGCCTGAAAGAAGTGCTCCAGTGCGTATGCTGGCGCATCTTCGTCGCCGTTGTCTGTTGCGCCATCGTGTATTTCTTTGTTCCGATGGCTGAAAGCGTCAAGGTTGTCACCATCGTATGCATGCTGGCCCCCATCATGTCCGTAGGCCTGGTGTATGTCATGTGGATCGACGGCGATACGAAGATGGCGGGGTTCGCGATCTCTTTGTCGGTGGCGGTATCTCTTGTGCTTATGACAACGGCGACGATGCTTTTATCGTAGCCTCCTAGCGTTCAACCATTACGGGGCATTCTGCGTTGCGCAGTACCGCGTAGCTTACCGAGCCGAGCACGCCGGCAACGGCGCTCAGCCCTCGCGATCCCATGACAATCAGGTCGATGTGGTGGGTGTGCGCATATTCCAGGATGGCCTTGCTCGGTTTGCCTTGGCCGACGGCGATGGCCAAGGCGTCGCCCGCCTTTTCGGCAATAGCGCCCAGGTCTTCGGCGAGCTTTTCTCTGTGAAATTCTATGTAGTGTCGCTGCATTTCGGCTGTCTGCTCGGGAGTGAGGGGCTGCGAGCCGCTTATTTGCTCCGCTATGAGGAAATCTTGGGTCTCGAATTGCGGAATGGGCGCAGCAAAAAATGCGGTGACTTTGCCTGCTACTCCCAGATCGACGTATTCGAGGGCGGTGGACAGTGCGTTTTTCGAGGGACTCGACCCGTCGTAAGGAACCAGAATGTTCTTGTACTTCATGAAAGCTCCTATCTTTTCGAAATCGCATCTCTTCCGAACTTTAGCACTATGCGGGCTGCTGGATTGCTCTTTTTTCGAGTGTTCGCATTCGCAAGAAACGACGGCATTTTGAGCGGCCTTATATCTCTGCAGCGATCGCATCGCCCATGTCCGAACAGCCAAGGGCCTCCTCGTCTGCTTTGGCGATATCTCCCGTGCGGCATCCCCTTTCAAGCGCGCGTTCTACGGCATGCTCAAGAGCGTCGGCCTCTGTGGCCAGTCCGAAGCTGTAGCGCAGCATCATGGCGGCGGAAAGAACGGCAGCGATAGGGTTCGCCTTGTTTTTTCCGGCGATATCGGGTGCGCTTCCGTGAATCGGTTCGTACATGCCCAGGCTTGTTTCTCCCATAGAAGCGGAGGGGAGCATGCCGATCGAACCTGTTATGCAGCTTGCTTCGTCCGAGAGAATGTCCCCGAAAAGGTTTCCCGTCAAAATGACGTCGAATTGTCCTGGATTGAGCACGAGTTGCATGGCGGCGTTGTCCACGTAAAGGTAATCGACGGCAACGTCAGGATATTCGAGCGAAACGCGCTGCACCGTTTCTCGCCACACGCGGCTCGTTTCGAGCACGTTCGCCTTGTCCACGCTGGTCACGTGCCTCCGTCGTTGGCGGGCCATGCGAAACGCGCGGTGTGCGATTCGCTCGACTTCCGCTATCGAGTAGTTCATGTCGTCGTGTCCCGCGCCGTCTTCGTCGCGGTATTTCGCGCCGAAATATACATCGCCGGTCAGTTCTCGGCATACCACGAGGTCAAGGCCGTTCGTAATGCGTTCGGGCTTGAGAGGGCAGGCGTCGGCAAGGGCTGCATGCAGCTTCGCGGGTCGCAGGTTGACGAAAAGCCCGAGTTCTTTCCTTATGCCGAGCAGTCCTTTTTCGGGGCGTATCTCGGCGGGAAGCCCGTCCCATTTCGGGCCGCCCACGGCGCCGAGGATAATGCTGTCGCACGCCCGGCAGGTCTCGATGGTCTCTTGGGGCAAAGGGATTCCGCATGCGTCGATGGCGGCCCCTCCGATCAATGCTTCGCGGTAGGCGAATTCGTGTCCGAAACGCCTCGCTATTCCGTCAAGGCATTTTTGCGTTTCGGCGACGATTTCCGGTCCGATGCCGTCTCCTTTTAAGACGGCAATGTCGTATTTCATAAGGACCTCCTGTCATGGGACGGCACGGTGCATCATATAAAAGCGGGCAAGTTTACTTTCCGCGTGCTTTTAGGCTGCTCAAAAGCCCTTCGCTATCGATAATCTGCTGGATGAATTTGGGAAAGGGCAGCGCCTTGAAAGTTTCGCTCGTGGTTTCGTCGACAATGGTTCCCGTTGAGAAGTCCACGGTGATCTTGTCGCCTCCGCGTATCGCCTTCGCCGCTTGCTCGCATTCCAGAATAGGCAGCCCGATGTTGATGGCGTTTCGGTAGAAAATGCGTGCGAAGCTCGAGGCGATAACGCACGCTACGCCGTTGTCTTTGAGGACGCGCGGTGCATGCTCGCGGGAGCTGCCGCATCCGAAGTTCTTCGTTGCCACCACGATGTCTCCCGGTTTGACGTTGTGCACGAAGGCGGGGTCTATATCTTCCATGGCGTGTGCTGCCAGTTCCTGCGGATCGGCGATATTGAGATATCTTGCAGGGATGATGACGTCGGTGTCGACGTTGTCGCCGTATTTGAATGCTGATCCTCGAACGGTCGGGTTCATGGTCGCTCCTGTCTTTTCGCTGGGTGTTTCTTCGTATTCCGAGCGATACCGCGGCTAAAGCGTCGAAGGGTCGGTTATGACTCCGGCGACGGCGGATGCCGCGGCAACGGCGGGACTTGCCAAATACACCTCGGAATCGGTGTGCCCCATGCGCCCCACGAAGTTGCGATTCGTGGTGGCTATGGCTCGTTCTCCCGCGGCAAGCACGCCCATATGTCCGCCAAGGCACGGACCGCACGTTGGCGTGCTCACGGCAGCTCCTGCCTCGATGAAGACTTCGGTCAGCCCTTCGCGAATGCATTGCAGATACACTTCCTGCGTAGCGGGGATGACGATGGCGCGTACGCCGTCGGCTACGTGGCGGCCGCGCATGATGCTTGCCGCCATGCGCATGTCCTCGATGCGGCCGTTCGTGCAGCTTCCGATAACGCTTTGCTGTATGGGAATGCCGGCTAGTTCCGTGACGGATTTGGTGTTTTCGGGAAGATGCGGCGCTGCGACGGTAGGAGGGATGTCTCGGAGGTCTATGCGTATCGTGCGTTCGTACGAGGCGTCGTCATCTGCGGCGAATTCTCGGGGTGCGTGTCGTACGCGATTTTTCATGTAGAGACGGGTTTTTTCGTCAACGGGGAATACTCCGTTTTTCGCTCCCGCCTCAATGGCCATATTGCAGATACTGAACCGGTCGTCCATCGAAAGAGACTCCACGCCGTCTCCGCAGAACTCCATGCTCTGGTAAAGGGCGCCATCGACTCCTATCGCGCCAATGATGTGCAGAATGACGTCTTTGCCGCAGACCCACGGTTGCAGCTCTCCTGTCAGCTCGATGCGGATGGCGGAGGGCACGCGAAACCACGCTTTGCCCGTGGCGATGCCTGCTGCGCAGTCGGTCGATCCCACGCCCGTGGAGAATGCGCCCAATGCTCCGTACGTGCATGTATGGCTATCGGCTCCGATGACGAGGTCTCCTGCAGCCACGATTCCCTGCTCGGGAAGGAGGGCGTGTTCGATGCCCATGCTGCCCACATCGAAGAAGTGGACGATATCGTGCTTTTTTGCGAATTCTCGGCATACTTTGCATTGCTCGGCGCTCTTGATGTCTTTGTTCGGTGCGAAATGGTCGAGAACCAAGGCGACCTTTTCATGGTCGAACACTCGGTCCATGCCCGCCTTTTCAAGTTCGCGAATGGAGACCGGTCCGGTGATATCGTTTGCGAGCGCAAGGTCGATATCCGCCTCTATGAGTTGTCCCGCTTCCACCGATTCAAGCCCGGCGTGCGCGGCAAGAATCTTCTGCGTCATGGTCATTCCCATGGTAATCCCTACCTTCTTGGTATCGTTCATAGGCGTGCGATAAGCGAGCGCCTAGCTCATCTGTCGGTTGACTGCGGATATGAGCCCGAGGATGGATGCCGTGATAATGTCGTGGTGTTCACCAACGCCCCAGATGATTGCACCGTCTTCGTCGTCTATTCCCACGTAGGCAGCTGCGCGGCTATCGGAGCCCGTTTCAAGGGCGTGCTCGCTATAGGTCGCGATGTGCGCTCGTATGCCGAGCTTCGAAAGAGCGTTGCATACAGCGTCGAGACGTCCGTTTCCGTTGCCGACGGCGTCTTGTTCCTCGCCGCCTGTTTTCACGGTAAGGAACGCCTTGAAAGCCTTGTTTTCGGAATCTCGGGTGAAGTGGAAATCGAGCAATTTCAAGGTCGTCTCGTTGTTGACGAACGTTTCGTGGAATATCTCGTTGACCTCTGCGGGCGAGAGCTCTTTGTGGGCGTGGTCGGAAGCGTCCTTGCTGGTGTAGCTGAGCTCTTCTCTCAGCTTCGGGGGAAGGACGTAGCCGTAGTTCTTCTCCAGGATGTAGCCTATGCCGCCTTTGCCGCTTTGGCTGTTAATGCGGATGACGTCGTTTTCGTAACAACGTCCCACGTCGGCGGGGTCGATAGGGAGATAAGGCGTAGACCAGTATTCGGGGCTTTTCTCTTCGCGGTATTTGAGCCCTTTTGCGATCGCGTCTTGATGACTGCCCGAAAAAGCGGCGAATACGAGCTGGCCGGAGTAGGGGGAGCGCGGATTTACCTCCATGCGCGTGACGCGCTCGAACAGCTCTACGACAGAAGGGAGATTGGAAAAATCAAGCTTGGGGTCTACGCCATGAGAGAAAAGGTTCATGGCAAGAGTGACGAGATCGACGTTTCCCGTTCTTTCCCCATTGCCGAAGAGGGTTCCCTCAATGCGGTCCGCGCCTGCCAGAACGCCCAGCTCGGCGCATGCCACGCCCGTCCCCCGGTCATTATGGGGATGCAGGCTCACCTCTACGGCGTCGCGATACTTCAGGTTCTTGCTTATATATTCGACCTGACTTGCGTAGACATGGGGCAGGCTCATTTCCACGGTTACGGGAAGGTTTATGATGGCTTTGCGTGCGGGGGTCGGCTTCCAGACGTCAAGCACCGCGTTGCAGACCTCCAGGGCGTATTCCGGTTCGGTTCCCGTGAAGCTTTCGGGACTGTATTCGAAGCGATAATTGTCGTGCCCCTCGGATTCGGTCAGTTCCTTCAAGAGCTTCGCTCCTGTTACGGCGATGTTCTTGATTTGCTCTTTGTCTTTATGGAAGACCTGCTCGCGCTGGGCGACGCTCGTCGAATTGTATACATGAACGATTACGGGCGTTTTGCAGCCCTCGAGGGCTTCGAAGGTTTTCTTGATGATGTGTTCGCGCGCCTGCGTGAGCACCTGAATGGTGACATCTTCGGGAATCATATCCTGCTCGATGAGGGTTCTCGCCAGTTCGAACTCCGTTTCGCTTGCCGCAGGAAAGCCTATTTCTATCTCTTTGAAGCCGATTGAAACGAGCATTCTGAAAAAGTCGATTTTTTCGTCCAGACTCATAGGAACGACCAGGGCTTGATTGCCGTCGCGCAAATCGACGCTGCACCAGTTCGGCGCATGGTCGATGTAGTCCTTCTTCACCCAGTCGAAGCAAGGTTCGGGGGGCATGAAATACTCGCGCGTATAGTTGGCGTAGTGGGGCATTCCCGCATTCATGGTGCCACCTTTCTGGCGTGTTTGCGCAAGCGGGCGCGCGGCGGGCGCTTGCGGTTAAGCGCTATTTCTCGGTCGAATGCTTTATCAATTTAGTGTAGTAAAGTAGTATAGCTATTCTAGTCGATAAGCGGCTGAAAAAGGTGTATGACGAAAACGCCTATCCCATGCGTCTGCGGTTGCCGCACGCTTCGGTCGAAAGGAGCATTCATGAAAGCAATTGCAACGAAGAAAGCACCTGCGGCAATAGGTCCTTACGTACAGGGCGTTATTGCGGGAGGGTTTTTGTTCGCGTCGGGCCAGATTGCCCTCGATCCGCAAACGGGAGAGCTTGTCGGGAAGACGGTGGAGGAGCAGTCGGAACAGGTCATGCGGAATATGGGGGCGATTCTCGAATCCGCAGGGATTGGTTTCGACCAGGTTGTCAAAACGACGTGTTTTCTTGACGATATGGACGATTTCGCGGCGTTCAACAACGTGTATGCGCATTCTTTCGGGGACCATCTGCCCGCTCGATCGGCCGTTGCCGTGGAAAGGCTTCCCAAAGGGGCTCTCGTGGAGGTTGAATTCATTGCCAAGGTCGGCGAGTAACAGATATACGTCGGCGAACACGTATAGACGTCAGTGCTCGAAAATGCTGTTGAAGAGGGAGCGGCGCATGAAAATAGCCATTGTAGGATTTGATTTTCCCGACTGCGCACTTGAGGGCAGTTTGTGCCGCAAAGAGGGGATTGCCATACAGCGCTTTGATGGGAAAAGCCCCGAGTACATTCTTGAACACGTGCACGACGTCGACGGCGTTATCTCTTCGTACGGGGAATTTACCGACGAAGTCATCGAAGCGCTCGTCCCGCGTCTCAAGGTTATCAGCAGGACGGGAACGGGCTACGACGAGATCGATGTACCTTCGGCGACGAAACACGGGGTGGCTGTATGCAATGTTCCTGGGTACGGGACGGAGGTCGTGAGCGACCATGCGATAGCGCTTGCGCTCGCATGTCTCCGCCGTATCAACGAACAAGATGCTGCCATGAGAAAAGGCCAGTGGGGATACGAGCCCATGCGTCCGCTCGGGCAGTGCAAAGGTCGCGTTTTCGGCGTAATAGGCATGGGTTCCATCGGGTCTGCTGTCGCGCGCAAGGCGGCGGGCCTGGGCTTCGAAGTCGTGTGCTGGTCGCGTTCTCTGTTAGCGGGTTCGCGGTCGCGCGGAGGGCATCGTGTCGTCGAGCTCGACGAACTTGCCAGGATTTGCGACGTCATAAGTCTCCACACCGCATTAACGGAAGAGACGAGGTATCTTGTGGACGAGCGGCTTATATCTCTTATGCGTCCAGGGACCGTGATCGTGAATACGTCGCGTGGTGCCGTCGTAGACACTGCCGCGCTCGCAAGGGCTCTTGAGGAGGGGAGGCTGTGGGGAGCGGGAATAGACGTCTTCGAGACCGAGCCGATCGAGTGCGGCAATCCGCTTTTAAAGGCTCCCCATACCGTGCTTACCCCTCATGCAGCGTATTGGTCCGAAGAAAGCGGGGTTGAGCTGAGGACGAGGGCTTGTCAAGCTGCCATAGATGTGTTGAAGGGAGGCATTCCTCGCGACTGCCTTAATCCTGAGACGCTTGCAGCCAATGGTGCATAATGCTGGGCATGCAGATATATGTGGTTTATATTTAGTAGATACATTACCTAAGAAACTAGCTATCAAGAAGTGAGTTTAGAGGGAATGTGTTCTCTCTAAACGTTTCTTGCAACCCTGACAGAGCAAGAGTAAAGTACCAATTCCGCGAACGGGCCGAATGAGGAGTGAATCCCATAAGGTTCGGAGGAAAGAACTAAAAATTTTAAAATTAGTTCTTGACTCACAGAAGCGGCAGGAGTAATATACAACCTCGCCGCTTGACGCGGCAGCCCTCCGGAAGGAGGGCGGGGACCTTGAAAACCGGATACTGTGGAACAGGAATTAGGAACAGCC
>USEQ01000058.1 GCA_900553655.1 uncultured Slackia sp.
AGAGCCTGAGGGATGATGTAGTATGGACCGGAGTTCGATTCTCCGCGCCTCCACCAAAGACACATAGCGCCCGACCGCAATAAAATCGCAGGTCAGGGCGCTTTTTTATTATTGAGTCCCATCGGAATGGAAAAAAGGAGAGCTACGCATTTGAGCCGCGTCGCACATCGTCAGAAAATCAGCCAGAGCGACTACTTCAGATAGCGGTTGATATCGAGCCCGCCCATGATGTCATCCATGGCCTCTTTGAGCTCTTTCGCCGCAAGCGCGCCTTCGCGGGCAAGCTCGACGCTTCCTTTCGCCATGCTCTTCATCTCGCCTTGCGTCATGCCCATGACGACCACCTTATCATCGGGGTCGCCCTCCTCTTCGGCAGGACACCAGTCATAATGTTCGCAGGCTTCGCATTCGCCGTCGCATCCGGCCTCGTAATACGCCTCCGCCGCTTCCTTGGCGGCCTTCTCCTCTTCGGTAAGCTCCGCCTCGGGTTCTTCCTCCTGGTCGGCAAGCTCTTCGGCTTCTTTCTCCGCCTGCTCTTCTACGGCCTCTTCCTCATCTTCGAAATCATCGGGACACCAGTCGTAGTACGGGCACGTTTCGCACTCGCCCTCGCACTGCTCGTCGTAGTATTTCTGCCATTCCGCCTGCATGGTAGCATCGTCTTTGGGCTCGAACTTCTCCTTCAAGCGCTTGTATTCCTCATACTCCCGACGCTCCCGAGCTTTTGCCACCCCGCCCTTACGACGGCCTTTTTTGGAACCGCCTTCGTTTTCAAGGTCGCCGAACACCGCTTCTTTCGCAACGTTTTTCGCAACGCGGCCCGCGGTGCGCGTAGCCTTTCTGAACAAACCCATGACGAATTACCTCCTATCGCAAGCGAGCCTTAAGCGCCCGCTCGATCTCACGCTTCGAATCGCGCTCCGCCATAGAAGCGCGCTTGTCGTAGAGCTTCTTGCCTCGTGCAACGGCGAGCTCGATCTTCACAAGCCCGTTTTGCGCGAAATAGATATTCAAGGGAACTAGGGCCATGCCTCTCTCTCGCGTCTTCTCCTCGAGGTAGCGGATCTGATTGCGATGCAGCAGCAGCTTGCGCTTGCGATCGGGGTCCGGGTTGGCGATGTTGCCATGCGAATACGGCGCAATGTGCAGATTATGCAGCCAGACCTCGCCGTGGCGAATGAGCGCGAAGCAATCGGTCAGCTGACAATTATTCTCGCGAAGCGAGCAGACCTCCGTGCCGGACAGCACGACACCAACCTCGAACGTTTCGAGGATGTCATACTCGTGAAACGCCTTGCGGTTCTTCGCTATCTGCTTTTTCTCTCGTACCACGTTGTCGAACTGCCTTTCGTTGTCGTGCAAACGCCGTGCTCGCATAGACCGATGCACGGCGCACCATTATACAGGTTCGCCCGCCTAGCGACGAACGCCTCGGCGCTTGCTCTCCAGGAGGACGAAATCGGCCCTGCGCTCGTAAGGAGAAACCGCCGCGATGCGAATGCGCACCCGCATGCCCAGCCGATAAACCGAACCGCTATCGGAACCCGTTAGAGTGCGGCGCGCGGCGTTGAGGACATAGTATTCGTCCCTGCCCCGCAACGATACGAAGCCTTCGGAAGTGTCGTCCAGACGAACGAAGAACCCCGAGCTCATAACGCCTGAAATCAAGCCCTGAGCCTCTTCGCCTATACGCGTCTCCAAAAGCTCGTAGAGTTTGAGCTCTTGTGATTCTCTCGCGGCCACCTCCGCCGTTCGCTCCGCGACCGAGGCATGGTCGGCAATCGCCGCCATAGCGCTTTCGACGGCCGAAGTTTCTTGAGTCCTCCCGAAAAGCGCGACTTTCACCATGCGATGGACCATGAGGTCGGGATAGCGCCTGATAGGGCTTGTAAAGTGCGCGTACGCGTTGCTCGCTAGACCGAAATGGGGAGCACATCGGTCCTGGTATGCGGCGCGTTTCATGGTGCGGATCATGAGCATGGAGACGAGATACTCCTCCCTGCGCCCTTTCGCGTAGGAAAGAACTCGCTGGATGGCGCGGGGATTGCCAGATGCAAGCGCCGAGAGCGACACGTGCTTTTCGTAGCCGAACTCCTGGAGAACCGGTTTGAGTTCGGCCATGTCAGCCGGCGAAGGCTGCTCGTGCGTTCGGTATATGCATGCAACACCCTGGTCGCGCATAAGGCGCGCCACAGCCTCATTCGCAGCAATCATAGCTTCTTCGACAAGCGATGTCGCATCGTTCTTCATGCGTAAGTCAACCCCGAGCGGGTGGCCGTCTTCGTCGAGCGCAACCTTCGCCTCGACGCTTTCGAAATCGATGCCGCCGCGCTTCACGCGATTCTCGTGCAAAGTCTCAGCGGCCTCGTGGAGCAATGCGATATCGGAAGCGACGTCCAAAGCGAGAGAGCCTCTCAAGCACTGGATTGCATCGGCGGCGCCTTCCATATCGCCCCGAAGATGCGCGGAAAGCGCAGACTGAGCCTGGCCGTATGTCAGACGAGCCGCAGAGCGAATCACCGAGGGATACGCCTTCACGTTGGAAACGTTTCCCGACGGATCGACGACCATATCGACCGTCATGGCACGACGCAAACACCCGGGGCGAAGCGAGCAGATATCGTTCGAGAGCTCTTCGGGAAGCATAGGGATGACGCGATCGACGAGATATACGCTTGTCGCACGGCGGCGAGCCTCAATATCAAGGGGCGAACCCCAGGGCACATAATGCGAAACATCGGCTATATGAACCCCGAGAAGCAGCCTTCCGTCACCGAGAGGCTCGACCGAAAGAGCATCGTCGAAGTCCTTTGCATCGTCGGGATCGATGGTGAAGATACGACGCTTGCTCAGGTCGACATAGCGCGAATCCGAAAGTGCGTTCTCGGCATCTTCATGCACCTCGCCCGCTTGCTGCAAGGCCGCCGAGCTGAAATGCGTTTCCAGCTTATGGCGGGCGACGATCAAAGAGACGTCGATCCCCACATCGCCCTCATGCCCCAAGACCTCCTCCACAACGCCTTGGGCGGGTTCGCGCCTCGAGGGGTAAACGGTCATGCGGACGCGGACGATATCGCCATCGTGCACATGGAGAGCGTCGCTTCTCAACGTGAAGATATCATGCTTGATGCGAGGGTCTTCAGGAACAACGACGCCGAAAGGCTCAGCCACCTCGTAACGCCCAACGATGCATTCGTGCGCCCTCGAAAGAACACGTACGACACGTGCGGCGGGACGGTTGTTCGAGGCGATTGCGGAACGCGACGAGCGTTGCGAAGCCCCCGGCAGACGCGTCACTTCGACCATGTCTCCGTCGAACGCGTCGGCAACCTTCGAAGCTGGAATGAAAAACTCCCCTTCGGCGGTCTGAACGAAGCCGAAACCGCCCCCGCAAAGCTCAAGAACCCCGCGGGGATGAGCACGCGGGGTTCGTCTTGTATTGGATTTTCGGGATCGAGAACGCGCCATGAGACTCCTTTTCAAGCCAAAAACGACAAGCTAGGCAAGCGAACCCGCCGTTTCGATGGCGAAGGTTTTCTGATTGTCGTCCGATGCGCCTTCGCGCACCGTAACCGTGATATCGGGGGAAACGCCGACATTGTCAATAAAATACCCGTCAGGGCTCTTATAGCGAGCCGCCGTATAGCGAAGGGCGCCGCCGAAGGAAAGCGGCTTAGTGACCTGAACCGAGCCCTTGCCCATGGTAGTCGTGCCCGTAAGAACCGCGCGATCGGTATCGCGCAAAGCCGCCGCGAGCACTTCCGCCGATCCCGCCGTATTGCCGTTCACCAGAACGACCAGAGGAGCCTCCGTGGCGATATCGCCCGTGACCTGCTTGGTCGTCTTTGCCTCAAGCGTGTCGATTTCCACAACGACGCCGCTTCGGATAAACAGCGACGCCACATCGACGGCCTTGGTGAGATATCCGCCGGGATTGTCGCGCAAGTCGAGCACATAGGAGTGGGCACCGCGAGAAGAAAGGTCATCCAACGCGGAGCGTACAAGCGCATCTGAATTCTGGGTCAGCTGCTTGAGGGAAATATAGCCTACGCCGTCGACGAGCTGAGTTGTGACGTTGGGCTCTTGGTAATCCGAGCAAATCAACGTCGTGGTGAATTCCTCGCCCTCGGAACCGTCGGACGTCGAAGGTCGCAACCAAGTGATGACGACCGACGAGCCCGCCTCGCGCTGAACGGCGTTGATGGTCTCCGTTGCCGTCCAATCCTGCGAACGATCGCCGTCGATCGCAACAACTACGTCCCCTTGGCGAACCCCGGCATCCGAGGCGGAGGAGTTCTCAAAAACATCGAGCGCGAACGCTTTCCCGTTCTGCTCCGAGAAGAACACACCTACGCCGGGATATTCGTCCGTCGCGACATCGACGAAAGAAGTGTAGCGGGCATCGTCGAAATAGCGGGCATAAGCGTCGTCGGTATTCTTCAAAAAAGAGTCGAGCACCGCGCGCGTGGTTGCGTCGGCATCGTAGGAGTCGAGGCTACCAGAAGAAAGCATCTTCTCAACCTCGTCGAGGCGAGAAGCCACCGCCGAGACTTCGGGAGAGGCGCCCTGGGAGACCGACGAAGGGTCTTTCGCCGCCACGATGCCCAAGCGTTCCATGAGTTCGGAGTTTCCGCGCAGCAAAAAACCAGCGGAAAAAAGAAGGCACGCAGCAATGCAGAGGACCAGCATTCGCAGAATCCTCGCATTGCGCGTACCCATCTCGATATGTCTTCCTTTTCTGTTGCGCATGAAGTTTCGGCGTTACACCTTCAGGTAACGGCGCATGGCGAAAAACGACCCGACAGCAGCAATGATCAGACCGAATACCAACATGACCAGGTAAATCTGAACATAGGTGCTTGCGGAAAGATTGATAGGCAGCCACATGAGGGCGTTTGCAACCTGAGGGAGTGCGAATCGATGAATAAGCTCGATGGAGCCGATGGCCAAAGCCGAGCCGATGACAGCGTGCACCACACCTTCCATAAGGAAGGGCCCGCGAATAAAGCCATTCGAGGCGCCGACGAGGCGCATGATGGCGATCTCTTTGCGACGAGCAAGAATAGCGAGACGGATGGTGTTGTTGATGAAGACCAACGCGATGAAAATCAGCAAGGCGATCAAAGCAATGCCGATATAGCGGATGTAGCTCGTCAGGCTGAAGAGGCGATCGACGCTGTCCTCGCCGTATTTGACGCTATCCGAAGGATCTTCCGGATTGTCGCAAATATCGATGAAGTCCTTATTTGCCGCCAAATCAGAAGCGATAGTCTCAACCTGCTGCGGATCTGAAAGCTCGATCTCGATCGAAGCGGGCAACGGATTGGTGCCGTCAAGCTGATCGACGATATCGGTGGAGCTCATCGAGTTCTGGAAGTTTTCGAGAGCCTGGTCCTTCGTCGTAAAGCTAACGTTTGCAACGCCGGCAACGCGTTCGAGATCGGATACCACCGCATCGATGGAGGACTGCTCCGCATCGTCTGCGACATAGGCCGTAATGGAGACCTTGTCCTCGACCGACGACACGGTGTTGTTGATAATGGCTCCGCCCATCAGGAAGATACCGATAATCAAAAGCGAAAGAAAAATCGTGATGATGGAACCCAGCGATGTGCTCAGATTGCGGGTGAAGCCCGTGAGGGATTCCTTGAAGAAATATATGAGACTAGACATCGAAACCGTACACTCCCCTGTCCTGGTCGCGGGTCAGCTGACCGCTGTCAAGCGCAATAACGCGACGGCGCATGTTGTCAACCATTTCGCGGTCGTGCGTGGCGACAAGCACCGTGGTGCCCGTGCGGTTAATTCGCTCAAGAAGGTCCATGATGCCGCGAGAGGTCTGCGGGTCAAGATTGCCCGTGGGCTCGTCGCATACCAGTAGCGGCGGACGGTTCACGATAGCTCGTGCAATGGAAACACGCTGCTGCTCGCCGCCGGAAAGCTGATCGGGGCGCTTATTGAGCTTGTCCTGCAGGCCGACGAGGCGCAAAACCTCAGGGACCTGCGTCTTGATGACATGACGACTCTTTCCGATTACCTCGAGCGCGAATGCGACGTTTTCGAAAACGGTCTTGTTCGGCAAGAGCTTGAAGTCCTGAAAAACACAGCCGATATTGCGGCGCAGGTACGGCACGCGCCAGTTGCGCATCGTGCTCAGGTCCTCGCCCGCAATGAAGATATGACCATCGGTAGGCTTGAGCTCGCGCGTGATAAGCTTGATAAACGTGGATTTACCTGAGCCGGAATGACCTACCAAAAAGACGAATTCTCCCGCGTAAATCTGCAGGGAGATATCATGCAGGGAGGGCTTGTTGGGCTGCGCGGGATACACCTTGGTCACGTGGTCGAACGTGATGACAGGAGCCCCCATGGGCTGCTGCTGCACATCCTCCACGGAAAGCGTTGGCAACGAGGTGGACAGGTCGGGCAAAACGCCCGTTCTTCCGGGAGCCTTCGAATGGCTTCCATGGCGCACCGGCGCGGAACCAGGCGTATTCACGGGAGACATGGCGCCCGTTGCCTGAGGACGAGGGCGCATTGCGCGCTCCGCAGGCACGGCGGGCCTTGGGGTTGCTGCGGCATCTTGCCCAGCGGCCGCATGACGGCCTTGAGCAGGCGGAACGGCCGGAATGGCGCCCGTCGACTCTTGGGCACGACGCTGCGCGTCGTTCGTGTTCGTCACAGAATGCTCCGTTCATATCATGGTTACTGGACTTAACTCACCTATTCTAGCAAGACCGCCGCGTACAAGACGCGGCGGTCACAGAATGTTCATCGCGCTCCGCGAAACCCTCCATACGGCCAGACCAGATGTCGAAAATAGCCGAATTCAAAGGATGATCTGCACGTTACAGAGCGTTTTTCTTGGAAAGAGCCTCGTCGACGGCGGAAGCGATAGCCGGAGCGTCAAGCTCGAACTCTCGCATAAGCTCCGCCATTTCTCCCGACGTGCCGAAGCAGTCGCGCATACCGACGCGCACGAGCGGCAGAGGAAGCTTTTCGGACAAAAGCTCCGCGACGGCACCGCCCAGTCCACCGATGACCGAATGCTCTTCGGCAGTGACAACGCATCCCGTCTTCCGAGCAGATGCAAGAATGGTCTCTTCGTCGAGCGGCTTGATGGAAAATGCATCGATGACCTCGGCTGAAACGCCCTTTTCCGCAAGCGTTTCAGCAGTCTTAAGAGCTTCGTCG
>USEQ01000059.1 GCA_900553655.1 uncultured Slackia sp.
GTGCCTGCCTCGGGGATGCCGATATGCAGGGGCACCTCGGGAATTGCCTTCGCAAGCATGCGGTAGGTTTTCACCGTGGTCATGACGTCATGGGCCTTCGCGGACACCACCACGTCGTGAAACCCGCGCTCCTCGAAATGGCGCACGTAATCAACCGCGGAAGCCGCAAGCTTCTCGGGCAGCGTGAGGTCTTCACGCGCCTTGAGCCCTTCGTCGAGAGAGCCTGCGTTCACGCCGACGCGAATGGGGATGCCTGCCTCACGAGCAGCCTCGATCACGGCATCGGTTTTCTCCCAGCCGCCAATGTTGCCCGGGTTGATGCGCAGCTTCGCCGCGCCGCGACGGGCCGCCTCGATGGCGATCTGCGCATCAAAGTGAATGTCCGCCACCACGGGAAGGGGGCTTTTCGCACACACCTCCTCGAAGGCGTCCAAGCACGCACGGCGCGGGATGGCCATGCGCACCACCTCGCAACCCGCCTGCGCGAGCGCCTCGATCTGCACGAGGTTGGCCGCCACGTCATCGGCCGGCGCGTTGAGCATGGATTGAACGACGCACGGAGCGCCGCCGCCCATGGGCACATTGCCCACCATGACGCGACGCGTTTGCTGGTTTGGCTTCATGTTGTCAGCCCCTTCCTCTTCTTCGCATCTAATCAGTGTATCCCATGAGATTGCCGCGAAAGAAGACCCTACAGCGCCTCCACGATACGCGCAGTCAAGCCTTCCCAGGAAAGATGCGAAACGTCGAAAGGGCCAGCCTCCAAGCGCATGCACGCCTCGATAGCGTCAGCAAGCCGGTGCTCGAAGGCAGGCAGCTCATCTTCGAACGGCTCGTCGACGGCGCGCATGAGCGGCGGCGCAACGTACACAATCGGCGCGCCGGGCGCATTCGCCTCAAGCCATGAACGAACTCCAGGCAAGTCGGTGGTCACCACCTTGCAACCGCACGCGAGAGCCTCAATTACCACAAGCGGCAACCCCTCGAAAAAAGAAGGCAGAACGAATATATCCGCGCGCCGATACGCCTGCGCCAAATCCGTCTGCGAAAGCCTGCCGAGAAACGCCACGTCGGAGAGACAACGAGCGGCGCGTGCAACGATTCCGGCGTATTCCTCTGGATCGTTGTGACCTCCCGCAAGGCGAAGCCTCAGACGCGACGAGGGACTTTCGCTGCGGCGCGCACCTTCCCGACGCGCCGTTTCAACAAGGTCGGCCGCTTCCAGAAGCGACGGGACCCCTTTCTTCTTCCAGATTTTTCCTGCATACACGAGCTCGACGGGCACGTTCGCACATACGTCGGCGCACGTCGAAGCGCCCATGGGCGCATCAGTCGCTCGCGCGGAGGCGGATGCCGAGCGCTCTGATGCGCCGTCGTCGCACGTCTCCGGCTCCCCCGTATTGAATATCGACGCGTTGAACCCCGTGCCCACCACATGCACTTGTGCGGGGTCGATCCCATACACGCGCACGATTTCTTCCTTCTGCACCTCGTGCAGGGCGAACACGCCCGTCAAACGACGCATCGCCGCAACGATGCGGTCTCGCTCAAGGCCGTGCTTGCCCATCTGGCGCAAATCGGTGGAATGGCATACCGCGAACACCCGCCGATGCACGAACGTTTCCACCGCCACCGCCGTCGCGAGATAGAGATGGTGGCACAGCACGACATCGGGTCCGAACCCTTCGTCAACTTCTTCGAACACCCGGGCGAAAGAAGCCGTGAACGCCTCCATCATGGAAGGCGTCATGTCGCAGTAGCGCGTGGCCGGATAGGGCATCTGGTCCGACATACCCGCCACATGAAACGGCAGGGCCTCGGTGTCGAAGCGAACGGGACAAAACAGCACGCCCTCCGAAAGATCGGGCGCATCATCGGCGGCAATGCCCGCCACCATCGCGACATCGTGCCCCGCGGCAACTTGGCAGCGCACCGTTTCCGCCAAATAGACGCCGCTGCCGGTGCTATCGGGTTTTTGGGCGGAGACGTTAAGAATCCTCATATACAACCTCTTGAAAACGCAAGCAAAAGCGGCCCCCGCAGGAGCCGCCTTGGCAAAGCGCGATTCGCTTACACGAAACGATAGATGTCTTTGGTCGCCTCGACGAACACGTCATAGACTTCCTGAGCCACGCCTTCGTCGACCAAGAGCTCGAAGCTTGCGGGCTGGCCCTCTTCGTCAAGCTCGGTCACTTCGAGAATCAGCACCTCACCGGAAGAACCTGCGGGCAAATCTTCTTCGACCGGGAAGAAGAATCCGTAGCGATGATCATTGTGAAGCACCAGGCCGAGGAATTCCAGGCTCTCGATATCGCCCTTCTCGTCCTCGAACTGAAAGACGACACCCTCCTCGACGGGAGGAGCGAAATTGGGAGAGCTTCCCTCGCGAATGTCAGCCATGATTAGTGTCCCTTCTTTTTGTGGTTGTTCTTTTTCTTGGACGAAGACGCCTTGCCGGCCTTCGATGCCGCAGTACCCGAGGAAATCGCGGGCTTCTCAGAGACGGCAACCGCATCTCCTGCAACAACGGGGGTTTCGTCGACGTTGCCGGCACCAGCTGCCGCAACCTTGCCGGCGGGCAGCTTGTTCAAGAAGAAGCGCTGCACCTCCGGACCGTACTTCTTCGAAAGCTTCGCGAACTTGTCTTCGCGCGTTTTCCAGATGGCGTACAGCGGCGTTGCGATGGCGATGGACGAATAGCAGCCGGTGATCAAGCCGATGGTCATGGCGAGCGCGAAGTCCTTCAGCGTTTCGCCGCCGAACAGCAGCATGGCCACGACCGGAATAAGCGACGTGATCGACGTGTTCAGAGAACGGATGAGCACCTCGTTGACCGAGTGGTTGGCCATGGTCATAAAGGTGCACTTCACGTTTTCGGCCTTCATGTTCTCATTAATGCGATGGAACACGACGACCGTGTCGTAGAGCGAGTAGCCCAGAATGGTAAGCAGCGCGGCGATGGTGTTCGGCGTGACTTCATGACCGAGCAAGGCGTACACGCCGAAGACGATAATAAGGTCGTGCAGCAGCGCGACAACCGCCGTGATGCCCATCTTGTAGTCGCGGAAGCGAATGGAAATGTAGGCAATGATGAGCGCCAGCGAAACGAGGAACGCCAGAACCGAGCTCTTGACGACCGATGTGCCCCAGTCGGGACCGATCGTCGTCACCTCGAATCCGTCCGTACTCCATCCGAACGTGTCGGCGACGTCGTTCGCCACGGCGGTCGCATCTTCGGCAGACGTAGTAGCGGTACGTGCCAGGAATCCTTCTTCGCCGTCGGACGTGGTGGTCTGAATGACCGCGTCAGGCTCTCCCGCGTCGGCGAAGGCATCACGCACCTGCTCGATGGTCACGTCGCCCGTGTTATGGAAGGCGATGGACGTGCCGCCCACGAACTCGATACCGAAGTTGACGCCGCGCACGCCAACGATCACGGCGATTGCGACAACCACCACAGCCGCCGCGGTAAGGAAGTACTTGCGCAGGCCGAGGATATCGAAATCACGTTTGATGAAGCGACCGCGCAGCTTCTTGCCAGCCTCGACCTCTTTCCCCTCTTCGTAATAAGGAACAGCTTCCTGGGAATCTTTAACGCCCCAGAAGCCCGGGTGCTTCGCGATAGCACGCGGGGCGAGCAGGCGAATGATCGGCGCTTTGAACAGAAGCATCATGACGATATCGCACAGGATGCCAAGCGCCAACGTGAGACCGAAGCCCTTGACGGATGCGCTCGCCAGGAAGAACAGCGTCAGCGCGGACACAAGCGTGACCAAGTCGGCATCGATCGACGTCAGGATACCGTGGCGCACGCCAGTGATCGACGCGGCACGAACACTGCGACCCATGCGAATTTCTTCGCGGAAACGCTCGAGCGTCAAGATGGAAGAGTCGGCCGCCATGCCGATAGTAAGCACGATGCCGGCAATGCCTGCAAGCGAAAGCGAGAACAGCCCGAAATGAGAAAGCGTGGCGAGGATGCCCAGATACAATGCCGCGAACACTGCCATGGCAGCGGCGGTAATCAGACCGAGACCATGGTAGAACAGCAGCAAATACAGCATGACGAGCGCAAGACCGACTCCCGCGACCACAACGCCCGACGCAAGAGCGTCTTGACCCAAGGTAGGTCCGACGGTCTGACTCTGAGCGAACTCGAAGCTCACAGGCAAAGATCCGGACTCGAGCACGGTCTGCAGCGACTTCGCCTCATCAAGCGTGTAGCCTCCCGTGATGGAGACGTCGCCATTGGGAATTTCCCCCTGCACGGCGGGCGCGGACTGAACCACTCCGTCAAGAATAATGACGATTTTGCCGTTAGTGGGCGCAAGGTCCTTGGTTGCCTGTGCAAACGCAGCAGCACCTTCGCTATTCAACTTGAGGTTGACCGCATAATCGGTTGCAGCCTCGGAAGCCTGGCCGACCGTTACGCGCTCGATGTCATCACCCGTGACGATGGGCGTGTACGTGCCCTCGTCGACATGCAAGGTGAGCTCTTCCTCTCCCGTGGGGAACTGGTTGCCCAGAGAGTCAGTCACCGATTGCTGCTGGATGTACCCACCCGTATCGATCTCGTTTTTCACGGTTTCGTCAGTAAACGAATCAAGGCGCGCAAATTCAAGCTTGCCCGTTTTGCCGATGGTGGCAAGAGCGTCCTCGGTGTCGGACAGCCCGGGAATCTGGACGAGAATCTGATCAGAGCCCTGCAAGGCGACCGTGGCCTCCGAGGCGCCAAGGGAGTTTACGCGACTCTCGATGACCGCACGAGACTTCTCCATGTCTTCGGCAGAGACAGCAGCACCGTCATCGCCCTTTGCCGTAAGCACCACGGAAAGGCCGCCTTGGATATCGAGACCTTGGTTGATCTTCTCTTGGGGAGGCGTGAACATAAACACGGATCCGAGAACGAGCAACGCCGTAGCAACAATGAGCCAGACATTGCGGCGGTTCACGTGCTGCGACGTCCTTCTCCGCGTAGACGACTTCGTTGAAGCCGGTTTAGAAGCAGGTTTCATACTCTTCCTTTGCCATCGCTTCGCGCGGCGACCTCAATGCCGTCTGCGCATTTGTCTATAACCTTCGATATTGTGCCATACTCAAAGATAATTGCCAGGATTTTCGCAGGAGCGACGTAAAACAGCGCATGGGAAACGGCCGCTCCGCAATCGAAAAGGCAACCGTTGCACGCCACGCAAGGCGTAGAAGAAGAAAGGGGCTCGCCATGGCACCGACGCAGGAGTTCGAAAGCTTCAACGACGAGGACGCCGCCTGGGGAACGGTTGCTCAAGACGCGGCCGTCGAAGATAAAACCTTCCAGGACATCGCCGTCCAGAACGTCCGCATGCGGCTTTTCTCTCTTCAAGACCTCGAGTACAAGGAGTTTCATCGCAAGCTCCTGCCGACGATTGACCCCGACCGCATTATAGGCGTGCGCGTTCCCAGGGTTCGCGCGTTGGCAAAAGAGCTTCACAATACGCCGGAATCGCATGCGTTCCTCGGGGTGCAGTCCCATCGTTATTTCGAAGAAAACAACCTACACGGGTTCCTCATCGAATGCATGAACAACTTCGACGATGTAGCAGAGGCCCTCGATGAGTTTCTTCCCCATATCGACAACTGGGCAACCTGCGATTCCATTTCCCCGAAAACGTTCTCGAAGCATCCCGACAAACTGCTCGCAAAATAGACGAGTGGCTTTCTTCCGATAAGGCCTTCACCGTTCGTTTCGCCATCGGCATACTCATGAAGCATTTTCTTGATGACAGGCTCGAAGAAAGATTCCTAGACATCGTGGCGTCCGTCGCGCATGAAGGGTGGAGCGACGAAAACGAACAACAAGCCGTAGGCGCCGACGGCAGCACTACGTATGATAACGCCTATTACGTGAACATGATACGCGCCTGGTATTTCGCAACCGCCTTAGCAAAACAGCCCGATGCGACGCTGCCCTATATCGAGCAGTATCGCCTTGACCAATGGACCCACAACAAGGCCATACGGAAAGCGATCGAAAGCAGGCGCATCGACCCGGAGCTGAAAGCGCATCTGCGCGCGCTGCGACGTTAGCCAAAGCCCGAATCCGCATCAACGCCTGAAATCAGACACGTTTTTCGCTGGGTCCAAATAGCTGTTGCAATAAAAAAACGAACCCTCCGAGCTGATAGCCAGCCTCGAAGGGTTCGCAGAAAATGACTGTGGTAGACCGCAGATGCGCGCATGCGAACACCTGCCGCAGGTCGTCTTCGTGGGAGACTGCGCCGCCGTGGTCGTGCCGCTGAGGAAAGCAGCCTAGAAAAATCGAAATAACCTAATGCCAGCAACTCTGCATTTATGACACCACAACATAGCCTGTTATTTTAACGAAACGGTCAGAAAAAAATACGCCATACCCTATTGCTATGCTATACGGTATGGCGTACAATATAGACATCGAATGAGGGAAGGGGGTGATTGAATCGGAAGAAGCGATATGGGATTTGCTCCTGGTCGTCGTATCGGTCTTGCTCGGCAAGGCGCTCGACATGGCGGATAAGGCGATCGAGCAAAGAAAAACCTCCCGTCGCAAGCATGGAAAGCACGAAAGGAGGTCTTAGGCGAAATCGGGAGCCGTCGGAAGCGGCTCCCCCGCCGCCTCCATCTTACACCGAAAGGAGCCGACATGGAACCTCGGCACGTAATCATATTCGTCGTCGTGACCATAGCGTCGTTCGTCTATTTCAGAAGCCGCAGGAAGAAAGGGGAATAGACATGGTGACCGAGGCGCAGAAGAGAGCCGCCGCGAAGTACAACCGCGAGAAGATGGTGCAGCGCGTCGTGAGATTCAGCCCCAACGAGCGCGACCTGCTCGCCCACCTCGACGCACAGCCCAACAAGGCGGGCTACATCAAGGCGCTGATACGCGCGGACATGGAGCGAAACGGCGAATAGCCCGCATGCAGGCGTAAAAAACAGGGAGCGCCCGAAGACGCTCCCTTTTCGTCAGCCCGCCATTCGCGGCCAGTCCGGCTCGATCTCCGCCTGCAGGCGGTCGAGCGGCTCGCCGTACATGCCTGCGTAGTCGTCCCCGCCGTAGGTCGTGCCGTCGTCGCACACCGTCGCGAGGTAGCCCGCGCGGTACACGGTCTGGCTGCGGTAGTACACCTGCTGCCACGGCTCGCCGGGCGCGGTGCGGTAGTACGCCTGCACGCCGTCGAT
>USEQ01000060.1 GCA_900553655.1 uncultured Slackia sp.
CTGGCAGGCGTGCGCGGCGTTGGCGGCGCGGTGGCCGAGGCCATCATTGCCGAGCGCAATGCGAACGGCCCCTATACTAGCCTGCACGACTTCGTGAATCGTCTTGACACGAAGTGCTACAACCGAAAAACGCTCGAGGCGCTGATCAAGGCGGGTGCATTCGACAGCACGGGATATACGCGCAAACAGCTCATGTACTTCATCGAGGAAACGCCGCTTCTCGAAAGCGCATCCAAACGTCAGCGCGACCGCGATGCCGGCCAGGTGAGCATGTTCGACATGTTCGCCGATGTGGAAGACAGCGGGTTCGAGGAGGACATTCCTCCTGCAGACGGCGTAGAGTGGGACAAGCGCACGCTGCTCGCTTACGAGAAGGAAATTCTGAAGATCTACGTTTCCGACCATCCGCTTCGTCCGTTCGAGGGGGCGCTGCGTCGCATAACCAAGTTCCATTTGGGCGACCTTGCAGAGCACAAGGGCGATATCCCCAGCGCGATTTTCGCGGGCCTTATCACCAGCGTGGGCGTGAAGCTGACGAAGAAGGGCAAGAAGATGGCCAACTTCGTGCTCGAGGACACGACGGGTCACGTTGAGGGCGTGTGCTTCAAGTACGACGATTTCCAGGATGCGTTGCAAGAAGACGCCATCGTGAAGATCAAGGGAAAGTTCGAGCATTCGGAGCGCGGCGACCAGATTATGGCATTCGAGGTGGAGCGCTTGGAGCTTAACGAAGCCAACGCGGGTCCGAGTCATCTCGAGATCAAACTGAATTCGTCTGATTTCAGCGCAGCAACCTCTGCGCAGTTGCAGCAGATTCTGCGCAGCCATCCCGGCCGCGACGCCGTGGTGCTGAAGGTTCAGCAATCGGATGGTAGGAAGTTTCGCGCAGAACTGCCCTTCACGGTGGACGTGACGAACAATCTTCTGTATTCGGAGATTCTCGATCTGTTTGGCCGTCCCGTTTGGAAAGCGAGCTAGGACAATGCCTACGATTGCCCTTACGGTGGCGTATAACGGCGAACCCTTCGCGGGGTTCGCCCGCCAGGCGGAAAACCACGTGAAGACTGTGCAGGGAGAACTCGAGCAGGCTCTTTCATTGTTGTATCGCCGTGAAGTGAAAACGGTGTGCGCTGGTCGTACGGATGCGGGCGTGCATGCGCGGGGTCAGGTAGTCAGCTTCGATATTTCTGACGAAGAACTGAAGGCAAAGCCGCTGAGGTCGTTGCAGCGTTCGATGAACGCGTTGGTTGACGAGGCCATTTCCATTTCTGCCGCAGAGGAGAAATCAGCAGGATTCAGTGCGCGTTTCGACGCTCAATGGCGTGAATATCATTACCACATCTGTACGCAAAGCGCGCGTCCGGTGTTGATTATGCCTCTCGTGTGGCACCTTGGCGGTCTTTCGCTCGACGTCAAAGCCATGAGCCAGGCGGCTTCCCGTCTTGTGGGCGAGCACGATTTCAAGAGCTTCTGCATGGCCGCGTCTGCCCATATCATCGAGGCGGATGGACGCTCTACGTGCAGAAACGTCATGGTGTGCGATGTGTACGAGGAGATGCTGGTCGGAACGCCCGTTATCACGGTGCGTGTGGTGGGCAATGCGTTTCTGCATTCCATGGTTCGCACGATGGTGGGCACGCTCGTCGAAGTGGGCCGCGGCAAGCGCGATGCCTCTTGGGTCGACGATGTTTTGCAAGCCCGCAATCGCTCGGCTGCGGGCCAGAATGCGCCTGCCGCCGGCCTGACGTTCTGGCGCGTGGGGTACGAGCCGTATTGCGAAGCGGACCGGGGATAGTGCGAAGGGGCGGAAGCGGCGCTGAGCCAGAGTGGCGTTGAGACGGCGTGTCTGTTTGTCGGAATGCCTTTGTTTCTATCTGATTGCCGCTCACCCTATCGGAGGAATCCCTCCTTATCGAAATCGAGTCGCTACGGTACAATAAAGTGCTATATCTATGAAACGGGTTGTTTCGCTAAAAGGTTCGCACATCCAACAGCAAGAATGTGCGAGCCATTTTGCTATCAGCCTGTTTTGCATCGGTTGCGGGCATGCGCCCGCCTGTATTGAAAGGAAAGGGCTATGGCGGATTCCACTACTCCGGCTCGTGCGTCGTGGTCCGGTAAGCTCGCATTCGTCCTGGCTGCAGCCGCTTCTGCGGTGGGCTTGGGCAGCATGTGGCGCTTCCCGTACTTGGCGGCGAAATATGGCGGCGGTACCTTTTTGTTCGTGTACCTTGTCTTCGTGTTCACGATCGGTTTGGCGCTGCTGCTGCTTGAGACGGCCCTTGGTCGCAAGACCGGCCAGAGCTCCATCGGCGCCTTTAAGGCTTTCGGTAAGAAGTACTCCTTCATTGGCGTGTTGATGTCGGCGGTTCCGTTTATCATCGTGCCGTATTACTGCGTCATCGGCGGTTGGGTCACCAAGTATATGGTTGGCTATGCGGTCGAGGGCCCGGCGGCTTTGGCCGATGGCGGTGATTTTTTCAGCGCGTTCATCTCCAGCGGCTCGGAGAGCATGGCGTTCATGCTGGTCTTCATGGCGCTGACCTACCTGGTTGTCGCCTTGGGCGTGAACAAGGGTATTGAGAAGGCGAACCTCGTTATGATGCCGCTGCTTATTGTCATGGCCGCCGCAGTTGCCATCTATGCGCTCACGCTGCCCGGCGCCATGGATGGCCTGGCGTTCTATCTGCTGCCTGATCTGAGCGCTCTTTCTCCCGAGCTGATCATTGCGGCGCTCGGCCAGACGTTCTTCACGCTGTCGTTGGCTATGGGCATCATGGTGACGTACGGTTCGTATTTGAAGAAATCTACCAAGCTCACTTCCAGCGTCACGCAGATCGCGGGTACTACGTTCGGCGTCTCTCTGCTTGCTGGTCTTATGATCATTCCCGCAACCTTTGCTGCCCTTGGTTCGGGCGAGGCCGTTGCGGAGAACTCGGGCCCGTCGTTGATGTTCATCATTTTGCCTCAGGTGTTTGAGAACATGGGCGGCATGGCCACCGTGCTGGGCTTTGTATTCTTCGTCTTGGTGCTTTTTGCGGCTCTGACCAGCTCCATCTCTCTGGTAGAAACCTGCACGTCCATCATTGCCGACGGGACGAAGTGCACGCGCCGCCGCGCCTTGGTTATCGTGATCGCGTTCATCACGATTATGGGTATCGTCGTGAACATGGGCTACAGCTCGCTTTCGTTCATTCAGCCTCTGGGCGAGGGCTCTTCGATCCTCGACTTCCTCGACTTCATTTCCAACTCGGTGATGATGCCTATCGCTGCGCTTCTGACGTGTATCTTCGTGGGTTGGATTATCGGTCCCAAGGTTGTTATCGACGAAGTGCGCGAGTCCGCCAAGTTCAAGCTGGCGGGTGTGTGGACCGTTATGGTGAAGTACATCGCGCCGGTGGTCTTGGTTGTAATCCTTGTCGCCTATGTGGCGCAGACGCTGGGGTTGTTCTCCATGTAGCGCTCGCGGGGGCTGCCGTGCTCACACAGTCCCACCTCGCACGAACAGCATGTTCGGTGCTGTTCGGCTCGTGCGGAACTGCGTGCGGCAGGCCCACGCTTGCTAGGTTCTTTGAACGAGCGATTCCGACCGTGATCCCGCTCGCTTGGTCTTGTTTGAGCCCGCGTCCTGTTTCAGGATGCGGGCTTTTGTTTGCTCTTGCATCGTTTGGTATGATGAACGATACGTTTATTCGTCGCTTACACGACTTCAAGGAGTGCATCAGATGTCGCTTTCCATCGGTATTGTGGGCCTGCCCAACGTAGGCAAGTCTTCGCTGTTTACCGCGCTTACGAAAAAGAGCGGTTTTGCCGCCAACTACCCCTTCGCCACAATCGAGCCCAACGTGGGCCTGGTTCCGGTGCCCGACGATCGCCTGGACGCGTTGGCGAAAATCGATAATCCCGCGAAGATCGTGCCGGCCACGGTGGAATTCGTCGACATCGCAGGCCTGGTTGCGGGTGCCAGCCAGGGCGAAGGCTTGGGCAATAAGTTTCTCGCCAATATTCGCGAGACCGATGCCATCTGCGAAGTCGTGCGTTTTTTCAGCGACCCCAACGTTGAGCACGTATCCAAGAAGGTCGACCCTCAGTCCGACGTGGAAACCATCAAGACCGAGCTTGTGCTGGCCGACATTGCCACGGTTGAGAAGGCTTTGCCCCGTTTGGAGAAAGAATCCAAGCGTGACAAAACCGCCGTATTCAAGTTCGAAACCGCCAAGAAGGTGCTCGAGGGGCTCAACGAAGGTCATCGCGTGCTGACGCTGGGTCTTTCCGACGAAGAGCTCGCGGCGGTCAAGGACTTGTGCCTGCTCACCTGCAAGCCCATGCTCTACATTGCCAATGTGGACGAAGACCAACTCGATGCTGAGCTGCCGGAGATTGACGGCCAGATCCCCGTGCCTATCTGCGCGAAGACCGAGGCCGACTTGGCTGAGCTTGATGCTGAAGACGCCAAGATGTTCATGGAAGAGCTGGGTCTTTCCGAAAGCGGTCTTGCGCGCTTGATTCGCGAGGCGTACAAGCTGCTGGGCCTTCAAAGCTATTTCACCAGCGGCGAAACCGAGACGCGCGCTTGGACCATTCCCATCGGCGCGAAGGCGCCGCAGGCTGCGGGCGTTATCCACTCCGATTTCGAGCGCGGATTCATCAAAGCTGAAACTGCAAGCTTCGAAGACTACGTTGCTCTCAATGGCGAGAAAGGCTGCCGCGAAGCGGGCAAGCTGCGCCAGGAAGGCAAGGAGTATGTGGTGCAGGACGGCGACGTCATGCACTTCAAGTTCAACGTATAAGTTGGTCGGCGAAGCATATCCGACCGGTCCGACGAAAGGCGCCTGCAGGGCGCCTTTCGCATTGTTGGAGCTTGCGGCAGGCGTCGAGGATGTGCGGTAGTCCGTGGCGAAGGCCGCGATGTGCGGAAATCCGCGGAAGAGGTCGGGAGTGCATGCCCTTCCTGACCAACCACTCCCAAACTAACGCTGCTTCAATTGAAAAATGCGGCTTTATTCGCATAAGGTGAGTGACGAAGGCAGCGGTGGGGTTTATCCTTTGAGGAAGCGTTGGACGGGCGCCTGCGACATAACGCGCGCAATGTGCGGCACCGGACATTCGCTGGATAAGATGCGTATGGCCCGTGCGTGTCGTTCGGTGGCTCATAGCAACGCGGCATCCTTGCGCAAGCATGCTGCGGTATAGGGAGCGTCTAGTGCGAGGCGTTTATACGGAAGGGGGAGTCATGCTCGAGGGGAAGAATATCGAAAACGCGGTTTCGGAGCGCAATTTCGCGCAGCTGGGCTTCGGCCTGATGCGTCTGCCTCAGCTCGAAGAAGGCGGCAACGATATCGAGGAAACCAAAAAACTCGTGGACGCGTTCATGAACGCAGGCTTCACGTACTTCGACACGGCGCCTACCTATCATGGCGGCACGTCGGAGATTGCGGCGAAGGAAGCCCTGGTCGATCGCTACCCGCGCGAAAGCTTCCAGCTTGCCACTAAGATGCCTGCATGGGCGGCTAAAAGTCTTGAAGAGGCCCAGGCGTTTTTCGAGCGCTCGCTCGAACGCACGGGCGCAGGTTATTTCGACTACTATCTGCTTCATCAGCTCACGGACGAATTCGCTCCGTTGTTCGAAGACTACGACCTGTGGAACTTTGCCCAGAAGAAAAAAGAAGAAGGCTTGATCAAACATCTGGGCTTTTCGTTCCACGACAGCGCCGAAGTGCTCGAGCGCCTGCTCGAGGAGCATCCGAACATGGATTTCGTCCAGCTGCAGATTAATTATGCAGACTGGGAAAACGACATCATCGAGTCGCGCAAGTGCTACGAAGTGGCGCGTGCCCACGGTCTGCCTGTGATTGTCATGGAGCCCGTGAAGGGCGGCTCGCTCGTGCAGTTGCCTCCGCAGGTTGAAGAAATTCTGCGCGCCCAAGACCCCGAGGCCTCTATGGCGTCGTGGGCGCTGCGTTTTTGCGCTTCCTTGCCGGGCGTTATCGCGGTGCTTTCCGGCATGACCACCATGGACCAGATGCAAGATAATCTGCGCACCATGAAGGCGGCAAAGCCCCTCACCGACGAAGAGTCCGCCGCTATCGATCGCGCGCGCACGACGCTCTCCTCCATTCCGACGGTTCCGTGCACGGATTGCCGCTACTGCATGAAAGATTGCCCGCAGGGCATCCACATTCCCATCATTATGGACTCGCTCGATATCATGGCGAAGTTCGGCGATATGCACAGGGCGAAGGAGAATTACGTTTGGAACGCGAACAACGAAGCCTCCAAGTGCGTCGAATGCGGCACGTGCGAATCTCTCTGTCCGCAGCACATCGACATCATCAACCAGCTCAAGCGAGCGACGGAGCTCTTCGAGTCGTAGGAATAGAACGAACGGGTCGGTGCTCTTCGGGTTGCGAGGGCGACTCGACCGAGCGGTGGCCTTTGGATCGTAGGAAACGAACTGTATGAACCAAAATTATCCCATGAGCGCTTCTATGTGCGCCCCTTCCGCAACGCAAGCGGGAGGGGCGCACCCTTCGTCCGCTTCGTCATTTGCTGCCGGCGTCGCGCCGGCTCCACGCCTTTCGGCTTCGTCGTTTTCCGCCGGGCCCACGTCGGCTTGTTCCTCGTCAACAAGACCGGTTGCGGCTGGTCTGTCTGCGGCGAATTTCGTCGGGGCGGCGTCGGCGTCTTTGGGTGATGCCCGTGCGGCGCTTACGCGTTATTTCGGGTATCGCGATTTTCGCGCCGGACAGCAGTTCATCGTGGAATCCGTCTTGCAGGGCCGCGACGCCTTGGGTGTCATGCCTACGGGTGCGGGCAAATACATGTGCTACCAGGTCCCGGGTATTGTCATGCCTGGTCTTGCCCTGGTGGTTTCTCCACTTGTGTCGCTCATGGGCGATCAGGTGCGTGCGCTTATCGAGGCTGGCGTGCGCGGGTCCTACCTGAATTCGACGCTCACTCCGGGGCAGCAGCGCACGGTGATGAAGCGGGCCATAGAAGGGACGTATAAAATCATGTACGTTGCGCCGGAGCGCCTTGCCGACCCTGCATTCCGGGAATTCGTCTCCCGCGTGCACGTGCCTTTGGTCGCGGTGGACGAAGCGCACTGCGTGTCTCAATGGGGGCAGGATTTTCGCCCGTCGTACCTTGGCATCCG